>JAWAYL010000026.1:0-15201 GCA_038818725.1 Thermoplasmatota archaeon
TATATAGCTATATATTTTATTTCGGAAAAATATATAAATGTAGATTTATTTCAAATTGGTGATAAAAATGAAAGATATCAGAAAAAAAATAATACCAATTTGTATTGCGATATTGCTTGCGGGATGCATAGGTGGAGCAAAAAGAACAATAAGCATTGCTGGCTCAACAACAGTATTGCCAGTAGTGCAAAAATGTGCTGAAAGATATATGGAACTACATCCTGATGTGGAGATACAGGTCAGCGGTGGTGGCTCTAGCGTAGGGATAAAAAATGTTGGTGATGGCATTGTTGATATTGGCATGGCTTCTCGCGACTTAAAGGAGAGTGAAAAAAACAGCTATCCAGATTTAGTAAAGCATGTAATAGCTTTAGATGGAATAGCAATAATAGTTCATCCTTCTAATCCGCTTAGCCAAATAACAAGCGCGCAATTGAGAGGCATATATAATGGGACATACAAGAAATGGGATGATTTTGGATGGAATGGAGACATAGTTGTTGTAGGGCGCGACACCGCAAGCGGAACAGGCGAGTTTTTCTGGGAGCATATAATGAAAAAAGAGAATTTTACAAGCAGCATGCTCGCATTGCCATCAAATGGAGCGATTCATGATAAAATAGCAATCACACCAAATGCAATAGGTTTTATAGGAATTGGATACATAAGCAGTAATGTTAAAGCACTAAAATTAGATGGAATAGAACCAAAAGTAGCAAATATAAAAAGCAAGGTTTATCCACTTGCCAGAGAGCTATATCTTTTTACAAAAGGTCAGCCAACTGGCTTGGCTAAGGAATTCATAGATTTCATAAAAAGCACTGAAGGGCAGAAAATAGTTGAGGAAGAAGGATTTATACCCCTCTAACTATTACATTTATGCGTTTGAGGGAGAAGCTAATCAATTCTTTTCTTTTCCTAAGTGCATTTTTTTCTGTTATAATAATTTTTCTGATGATTCTTTTTATTTTAAAAGAAGGGACTTCAATTTTTTTAAAAGAAGGACTTCGCTTTATTTTTGGCAGTGAATGGAGACCAGAAGGAGAGATATATGGCTTTCCAGCAAGCTATGGAGCTTTGCCACTAATACTTACTACATTGCTGACAACTTTTATGGCAATTATTATTGCAGTTCCTCTTGGAGTAGGTAGCGCAATATTTATATCCCATCTTGCTCCAAGAAAAATAAAATCATTTATTAAATCAACAATTGAGCTTCTTGCAGGCATTCCTTCTGTTGTATATGGTTTCTTCGGAATGGTTGTTATTGTAAATTTTTTCCAGACAAATTTCAATGTTGCGAGCGGCGAAGGTTGGCTTGCTGCATCAATTGTGCTCGCCATAATGATTTTGCCAACTATAACAAGCATAAGTGAGGATGTAATAAGCTCCGTGCCCTCTGAATATGTTGAAGGAAGCTTTGCATTGGGAGCTAATAAATGGCAGACAATAAAAAAAATTGTTTTGCCTGCTTCTTTTCCAGGAATTCTTGCATCTGTTGTGCTAGGCATCGGCAGGGCAGCTGGCGAGACAATGGCGGTAATGATGGTTATAGGAAACGCAGCTCTTATGCCGAGCTTAAAAAAGCCATTTATGCCTCTAAAAACAATTACATCGGCGATGGCAATTGAAATGGGTGAATCACCAACAAATTCAATGTGGCATCATGCATTGTATGGGCTTGCAATAATTCTTCTTGTAATTGCTTTTTTAGTTAATTGGCTTGCAATGAAAATAATTGAAAGAAATAAAATGAGGATGGTTAATGAGAATTTAAAGAGATTTGCAAAAATTTTCTTTTCAATAATTTTATCCTTATTTGTAATCTATATTTTCGAAATTTATTCAATTGCAGTTTTTGCTCTCTTTCTTCTTATCTATTTTATAATGAAAAAAGAAATTATTTCTGAAAAAGTTTCTCAAAAAATAGCCTTTTCCTTCTTCACTTTATGTGCATTTATTTCAATTTCAATTCTATTCATCATCCTCTATTATATCTTTTCAAATGGAATAAGCGGGCTAAGCATTGAATTTTTAACAAAGCCACCTACCAATTTAGGGCGAAGTGGAGGGATATTTCCTGCAATTGTTGGCACCCTCTTTTTAGTTGGGGGAGCAATTTTATTTGCAATGCCTCTTGGGGTTGGGGCAGGAATATATTTAAATGAGTATGCAAAAGAAGGAAAAATAAAGAAAATAATTTTATCGAGCATAACCATGCTTAATGGAACTCCTTCAATAGTTTTTGGATTATTTGGGCTAACATTTCTTGTAATATATCTAAAATGGGGAATATGCCTCCTTGCTGGACAAATTACTCTTGCCTTCATGATTCTTCCTACAATTATAAAAACAACACAAGAAGCGCTTAAAACAGTTCCTCAGTATGTAAGAGAAGGAAGCTTTGCTCTCGGCGCCACAAAATGGCAGACAATAAAAAAAATTGTTTTACCTGCTTCTTTGCCAGGAATAATGACAGGCGCAATTTTGAGTATCGGCAGGGCAGCTGGCGAGACAGCGCCGATTCTTTTCACTGCAGCTGTTTTCAGTCAGAAATTTTTGCCAACAAGCGTATTTCAGCCAGTGATGGCATTGCCATATCATCTCTTCATAATTATAACATCTGTTCCTGGGGAAGAAGCAAGGAGAAATGCTTTTGCAACCGCGGTTGTTCTCACATTGCTTGTGATAGTTCTATATATGGGTGCTATAATAATAAGAAATAGATATAGAAAAAAGATAAGGTGGTAGGATGGAAATCATAAGAACAGTTAATCTTAATCTCTGGTATGGAAGCAAGCAAGTTTTGTTTGATATAAACATGGGAATAGAGAAAAATAAAGTAACTGCTCTAATTGGTCCATCAGGATGTGGAAAATCAACGCTAATAAGATGCTTCAATAGGATGAATGATTTAATTGAAAATTGCAGAATTGAAGGAAGTGTAATCATTGATGGATATGATATATATAGCGAAGACGTTGATCCAGTAGAAGTAAGAAAAAAAGTTGGAATGGTTTTTCAGAAACCAAATCCTTTTCCAAAATCAATTTATGAAAATGTTGCATATGGAGCAAGAATTCAGGGAATAAATGACAAAAAAGAGCTTGATAGAATCGTTGAAAGAAGCTTAAAGCAGGCGTGGCTATGGGATGAAGTTAAAGATAGGCTGCATGAATCCGCACTAAGCTTATCTGGAGGGCAGCAGCAGCGCCTTTGCATTGCAAGAGCTTTGGCAATTGAACCAGAGATAATATTGATGGATGAGCCATGCTCAGCTCTCGATCCAATAGCGACTGCAAAAATTGAAGATTTGATAGATGAATTGGAAAAAAAATATACAGTAGTAATAGTTACACATAATATGCAGCAGGCAGCAAGAGTAAGTGATTATACAGGCTTTCTTTATTTAGGAAAGCTAATTGAGTTTGGAGAAACAAAACAGATATTTGAAAATCCAAGAGAAGAATTAACTGAAAAATATATAACAGGCAGATTTGGGTGATAAAAATGGTGGAGAAATTTCATCATGAGCTAGAGGAATTGAAGAAAAATATTATAGGCATGGGGAATCTTGCAAAAGAAATGCTTAGTAAATCAGTAATTGCTCTTAAAAATCAGGATAATGAAATTGCTGACTGGGTTTTATCGAAAAAAGGAGAGATTGCTAAAATGGATGAAGAAATTGAAGAGCAGGCATTGCGTTTAATTGCTCTATATCAGCCAATGGCAAAAGATATGCGCACCATAGCTGCTTGCTTAAAAATTATAACATATCTCACAAGAATAGGGAGATATGGAAAGGATATTGCAAATATTGCAAAAGAGCTATCTTCTGAGCCACATATAAAAAAGCTTGTTAGCATACCGTATATGTCAGATATTGTCTGCAAGATGATAGATGACGCTTTATATTCATTTAAAACAGAAGATTTAACTCCATTGCAGGATTTTTCTGAAAGAGATGATACTGTTGATGCTCTTCGCTATTCTATTTTCAGAGAATGTTTAACTTATATGATGGAAGATCAAAAAAATATTACAAGATGTGCTCACTATATGATGATTGCTCGCTATCTGGAAAGATGCGCTGACCACGCCTGCAAAATAGCTGAAAAGATATATTATATGGTGAATGGGGTTAGAATAGAAATAAAATAATTATTCTTCGCCCACTATCTTTTTGATTATCTCGTCAGTTTTTGGTAAATCCGGATTGTCTTCTGGCAAGTAAAGCATTACTCCTCTTTTTGCTGGCCTAATTAAAATTTTTCCTTCTCTTGCCATTCTTGTTGTAACTTCAACTGGATCTTTTCCGAAATATTCTCTAAATGCTGCATTAAACCCGCTGAAAACACTATGAATTCCTTTGTATGGTGGCTTTCTTAATTTTTTTATTGCATTAATAACAAATTCTTCTTCCGATATTTTTGCTTCCATATCCATCAAATTAATAATTAATATTTCAACTTTTTCTTTACTCTAATTCAAGGGACTAAGTTTATTATATATAAACCATCTTATCTGCAGCAACTGCTTTTGGCTTTATAATTTTCATTTTTGGAGAGGTAAATCATTGCATTTCAAAATCCATCCTAAGCCATAGCCATCTTCTAAAACAACTACTCCTTCTATTTTTTCTTCCCATCTCCTTCCAAAGCTTTTATTCTATATCTCACCACCGTGTTGTTTTGCCATATTTACTCTATTTTTACTTCAACATTATTTTCCTTTTCTGCAATCCATGGAATTTCTATTTCGACAATTGAATTTGCTGGAATTTCAACTCCTTCTATTCTATTCTTTTCCTTTCCATTTACTATAAGAATAACTTTCTTATTTTCCGCATTTTTTTCTCCAGTATTTTCAATTCTAACTTTTGTTATAACTTTTTCTCCCTCGCTGAAATCTTTTGGCTCATGCTGGAATTCTGTCTTAAGTATAGGCATTTCCTCGCGCAGGGTTACAAGCATATTTATTCTTTCTTTTCTTCCTTTATCTGGAATTAAAACAAAATCAATTGATGCCCACTCCTGCAAGCTCTCCTTCTCTGGAACAAAAACATTAACTTTTATCTCTTCTTTTTCCCCTTCATCAAGCATAATTTCCTGCTTGTTTGCATAAACTCTCCATCCACTAGGTATTTTTCCCTCAATTGCTATTCTGTATTTCATCCGTCTCTTCAATGGATTTTGTATTAACAGCGAAAAACTCCCTCGCCCGCCAGGCGGCAATTCAATGCTTCTTTTCTCACATGCTATAATTGCGCCTTTGCCTGTTTCCCTGCTTATATAATATGCAATAAAAAGAAGGAAGGCAGTGAAAATAATAAAAAGTATAAAACCTATGCCCCATTTACTCTCCTCTTCTGCTGGAATTGTAATTGATATTGCTATGAAATCAGATGCATGTGCATTTGGTGAAGATGCCTCCACCTCAACCATTTCTCCACTCTTTGCATTTTTTGGAATTTCAACTGTTAAATTAATTGTTCTATTTTCTCCAGCTCGCAAGGTTATTTCTCTTTCTTCAAGGCTACAACTCCAGTTTGATATTACCTTTAATTTGTAGGTATCTGATAAATCACCTGTATTTCTTACACTAAATGGAATTGTGAGATTTTTTCCAGGCTCTCCTTCCAAACTCTCCTCAAAAAATTCTATAGCTACTCTATAAATAAATGCAACAACTGTTGTATTTAGCCATATTGAGTCATATCCTGTGCTTCCTTGGGCAATTATGGTAATGTTAAGATAATCTCCTTCCTTCGCATCAAATGGGGGGATGACGGTAACAACTGATGTATTTACTGAATTTCCTTCAATAAAAAGTTCATCCGGATTTATTTCAACCATCCATCCATCGCTATAATCTGTTGAAAGAGTTACCTTATCATTTTCTGTGCCCTTATTATACACTAGCAGATTATATGTTACCTCTCTTCCAGGTTTGGTGCTTTTTTCCTTATTCCAGCATTCTATGTTTATCCCTCCACCTATCTCAAGAGGTATTGATGCATAGGAAAGAGCATTTATTGAATCATAAAGTATGTTTGTATCAAATAAGGTTGAAAATATGGCAAGCGGTAAATATGAAAGTATATCAACAGTTTTCTCTATTTTTACTCCAAGCAAATGATGCGACGGTAGCATATATTCAACATTATTGAAAGATACGGTATCTGATTTTATAGTATCATTTTTAAAAAAGAAAAGAGGGCGAGGGCTTGTTGATGCAATTACATCAATGTCTCCTTCAGGAGATATATCAATTAGATATAATTTTATAAATCTTATCTGAAAAGGAATAAAAGTTATTTTTGTATATGCTTCAACCCAGTAGCCAATGCTAATATCACCGCTTATTTTTGTATCTTTTTCAACAGGCAGCATAGCCCATATTGCTGGAGCCTCATCAATATTTATAGAAGAAATATATGTAGTTGAAGGGCGGGATGCATCCATCAATTTTGCATCTGGATATAATGGATTCGGCTCATCATGAAAATAGTAATAGCCTGCATTCGCATTTATTGAAATTGTAAATACCAGCAACAAAGGAATTAATTTTTTCATCAAGTAAAATATGGAATGTTTATATATATTTTTGTTGGAAGGAAAGTAAATCTTAACAAATTTTCAATTCCAGATTATAGAGAACTACAAAGCAAAGCGTTTCCAGAATGTTGAGCCATTCCTCTATTGCTTCCTCTATTTTAATTTTCCATCATTACTATAGCCTGCTAGCATGCACATCTTGATATGAAAAATTTATATACAGATAAGAAATAACTCCATATGAGCAAGAAAAGCTTGCTGATAATCATTGTCTCAATTGCTTATTTTATATGGCTCATCTTGTGGGTTGCTATAGAATTTTTTACTCCTATAGATGAGCCAATAAGCTTAAAGATATGGAGTATATTAGGAATTTTTATCTATTCAGCATTTATTATCATCGAAATTTTGATGCTAATTGGAAAAGAAAAGAAAGAAAAAATTGAAGCAAAAATAAAAAAAGTTGTTTGTGGATATTGCAAAACAAAATTTGATATAGAAGATACTGGAGAAAGACCTTTAAGTTATGCTTGCCCTAATTGCGGAAATGAAGGGTTTTTAAAAGGTAAAACTTTGAAAGGAAATAGCATTTTTATAGAATGTTCAAACTGCAAAAATGAAATAGAAATATTTGACTTTGGAGAAAGACCTATGAAATATGTTTGTCCTAAATGCCGTCTAGAAGGGATATTAAATGATTAAAGTAAGAGTTGAAATAAAATTGAAAAAAGGAATAGTTGATCCGGAAGGAAAAAATATTTTAAAAGCTCTTAATTTGCTAGGTTTCAAAAACATAAAAAATGTAAAGACATCAAAAATAGTGGAGATGCTTATTGATGAAAAAGATGAAAACAACGTAGCAAAAGAAGTGGAGGAGATGTGCAAAAAATTACTTGTAAATCCTGTGGTTAATGATTATTCAGTAGAGATAGAAAATGTTCAAGAATGAAATATTCATTGAAGATGGATATGTGAGAAGGATAAATATTTTAGATGCAACTGATGAGCAGCTTGAAGAAATAAGCAAATCAATGAGACTTGCTTTAAGTAGAGAAGAGATGAAGAAAATAAAAGAATATTTCATTAAGAAAAATAGAATGCCAACTGATTTGGAGCTTGAAGCAATTGCTCAAGCATGGAGTGAGCATTGCTGCTATAAATCGTCAAAATATTGGCTTAGAAAATATCTTTATAAGATAGCAAAAAATAAAATTATAGCAAGAGAGGATGCAGGGGTAATGAAATTTGATAAAAGCTACTACTATACAATTGCTCTTGAAAGCCATAATCATCCTTCTGCTGTTGAGCCATATGGGGGGGCTGCGACTGGGATAGGGGGAATAATAAGAGACGTGCTATGCATGGGTTCAAAGCCAATAGCGCTAGTAGATGCAATATTTTTTGGAAAATTAAACACAGAATATGAAAAAATTCCGAAAGGGGTAAAGCATCCTAGATATCTATTTAAAAGGGTTGTTGAAGGAATAAGAGATTATGGAAATAGGGTTGGTATTCCAACAGTTGCAGGGCAAGTATATTTTCATGATAGCTATTTAGGAAATTGCCTTGTAAATGTTGGTTGTATAGGTATAATGAAAAAAGAGCATCTTATACATAGTAGTGTAAAAAATGCTGGAGATGTTTATATATATGCAGGTGGAAAAACTGGGAGAGATGGAATACATGGCGTTACTTTTGCATCAGAAGAGCTTGATGAAAAAATGGAAGAAGAGGTAACAGCAGTTCAGCTTGGCGACCCTATAACAAAAGAGCCTTTAATACATGCATGCCTTGAATGTGTTGAAAAAGGCTTAGTTGAAGGCATGAAGGACATGGGCGGCGGCGGGCTTTCATGCGTTTGCAGTGAAATTGCATACGAAGGGGGAAAAGGAGCGGAAGTTTATCTTGAGAGAGTTCCTTTAAGAGAAGAAAATATGAAGCCTTGGGAAATATGGATTTCTGAATCGCAGGAAAGGATGCTTCTTGTTGTAAAAAAAGAAAATGTTGATGAAGTTTTAAAAATTTTTGAGAAATGGGATATTGATGCGGTTGCAATTGGAAAGGTTATAGATGAGCCAGTTATAAGAGTTTTCTATAAAGGGCAGAAAGTAGGGGAAATTGATTTAGCCTTTCAAGTAGGAGGAGTGGAATATATAAGAAAGCATGTTAAGCCTGTTGAAAAAGAGAAAGAAGATATTGATTTTCAGATGCCAGAATTACAAGATGTTTTTATAAAAATTCTCTCTTCTTATAATGTTTCAAGCAGAGAATGGGTTATAAGGCAGTATGATTTTGAGGTTAAAGGAGCAACTGTTGTTAAGCCATTGCATGGAGAGATTTTCTCATCTACACATGCAGATGCGGTTGTTATTAAGCCATTAGAAAATTCTTTTAGGGGCTTGGCTATAACAATAGATATAAATCCCTATTTCACTGAATTAAATCCTTACTGGGGGGCGGCGAGTGCTATAGATGAAGCATGCAGAAATATAGCATCTGTTGGAGCAAAAATAAGCTCTTTTGCA
Organism: Thermoplasmatota archaeon; assembly: GCA_038818725.1. GTDB lineage: Archaea > Thermoplasmatota > E2 > UBA202 > JdFR-43 > JACIWB01. The sequence goes on from JAWAYL010000026.1 coordinate 9,083, forward strand.
GACTGTCTTAATTTTGGAAACCCAGAAAATCCAGAAAGAATGGGTGAAATTGTAGAATCAATAAAAGCATTATATGATATTGGGAAAGAGCTCAACATTCCATATGCTTCAGGAAATGTAAGCTTGTATAATGAAAGCATCGCTGGATGTGTTGCGCCGACACCAGCTATAATGGGTGTTGGGATTGTAAAAGATGTGAGGAAATGCGCGACACCAAACTTTAAGGAAGAAGGATCGCCAATTTATTTAATAGGAGAAACAAAGAAAGAGATGGGAGGGAGTGAGTATTATCAAGCTCTTGGAATAAATGCTGGAAAGGTGCCAAGAAGTGATGCAAAAATTTTAAAAGCAAGCATGAAAAAAGTTGTTAAGGCAATTGATACTGGCTGTATAAATGCATGTCACGATGTAGCTAATGGAGGAATTGCAATTGCTCTTGCTGAAATGGTTATAGGAGGAAAAGGAGCGGAAATTTGTCTCTACTCTTTAGGAAATTTAAGGACAGATTTTAAATTGTTTTCTGAGAGCAATACAAGATGGATTGTTGAAGTTAAAAAAAGCAAAGAGGAAGATTTTAAAAATCTATTTAAAAATTTAAAAATATACAAAATTGGGAATGTAAAGGGAAAAAATCTTGTTATTTATGATGGAGAAGAGATGGAAGAATATATAAATATAGAGAAAAAGTTTTTATATGAAATATGGAACAAAAGTTTATGGGTAGAAATGGGTTAAAAATCAAATAGATTTTTCTGTTTTAAATTTCTTGCAAAATTTTTGTATTTTTCAATTGCATTAATTACCCTTTCTTTATTGAAATTGTGCTCATCACACATAAAGCGAATTGTTGCTTTTTCATCTATTTCATTCCACTCTAAATTGTAGCTATGATTTATCTCTGGCTTAATAAATATTTTTCTTACTTCTTCATAACCTTCTATTTTTAAAATATTTTTTTCTATTAAATTTTCTATACAGCCATATTCTTTTATCAAATTGAGAGCTTTTTTTGGACCTATTCCCTTTATTCCTTCATTGAAATCAGTGCCTATTAAAATTGCTATATCAACAAGTTGTTGTCGGGTTATCCCATTTTCTTCAAGAATCTTATCGCCAATTATTTCCTCAGGAAAAACATCTACATATATTTCCTTATTTGATATCTTTCTCTTTCCAGTTATTGCAAGATTTCTAATTAAAATTTTTGCCCCAAAAAGAAGTGAGTCATAATCTTGTGATGCAACTCCATAAACATCTCCTTTACTATTCATATAAGCAGCCTGCGCCTCCCCCTCACCTTTTGCTTCTATATATGGGATGCCCAAGCAAAGAAGCAGTTCTTTTGATTGCTTTATTATTTTTTCATTTATCGCTCCACTTCTTTTTGCCTTTTTCAATGCTTCATCAATATCTCCCTCCCTTAATGCTTCTTCCCATTCCTCTCTTGCAATTTCCCTTATTTCTTTCCTCTTTTTTAAAGTCTTTAACTTTAAAGGATGTGGCTCTCCATCAAAAACATATACTGGCCTTATTCCATATTCAACAAGATTTGCTGTTCTGTAAAAAATTCCTGATAGATGAGAAGTTATATTTCCGTTTTTATCTTTAAGGGGTGTTCCATCTATCTGGCGAATTATAGCAATAAACTGATGGATTGCATTAAATGCATCAATTGCAACTATTTTTCCAGATAAGTCAGATAATTCAATTTTTCTTGCGGATATAATTGGCTTTAAATTTATTCCCATTTTACCTCATACCACTCCACTTTCTTTTTTTCAACCAGTTCCTTTATTTTTTTCTCTTCTTCACTTAACTTGCTATTTCCTGTTTTAAATTCAACAAATAAAATTTTATCATCATTGAATTGCAAACCATCTATGGGTGAACCAATAAATCTGAATTTTTTTGGCTCATATGGATAATTTTTCATAAAAGGTGCGAATTGTTCCATAATTTTTCCATGTAACACAGACATGCTTTTTTTATCCTTTTTAAGAGGAAGCACAAATTTTCTATAAATATATGCTACGCCTGTTAGAAAGCCAAAAAGGAGACCTATAAAGAATATATAAATATAAACAAAAATATCCATTTAACCACCTATCCTTTTCTTGAAAAGATATATGAAATTGTTCCATCCATCCTTCCATGACTGAATTTTTGCCTCTCCTTCTCTTTCATACAAATATGAATCTATCTCTTTAGCTCTCCCTTTTTTAAACATTTCAATTTTTATTTCTTCAGAAAATGCCATACCATTGCTTAACTCTTCTATATTTTTTATTTTATTTATTGCATTTTTTCTAATTATCCACATTCCTGATTGAGAATCTTTTATCTTTAAACCATATAAGAGACGAAGGGTTAAAGAAAGAATTAAATTTCCAAAAAAATGTTTAAATGACATCGCTCCTTTTTCAAGCCCTGCGAACCTGTTTGTTGTTATAAAATCTAAATCTTCTTTTAGCAGCAAATCAACATATTCATGAGCAATTTCAAAAGGATAGGTAGCATCTGCATCTCCAGTAACTATTATTTCCCCAGTTGCTTTCATAAATCCTGTTTTATATGCTCTTCCATAACCTTTTCTTGGCTCAATTATTACAATTGCTCCTTTTTCTTTTGCAATTTCTCTTGTTGCATCTGTTGAGCAGCCATCAACAACAATGATTTCTACATCCATTCCTCTTTTTCTGAATTCTTGCTTATTTATTTTATCAATTGTTCTTCCTATTCCTTTTTCTTCATTAAGGGCAGGTATAACAAAGCTAACTTTCATTATAAGACAATATGAATAACTTATATTTTTTGTTTTTGCTATTTGAAATCGGCAGCAATTAGCCATCTTTCCAAAAGGATGCTGAACCCTCTATTGCTTTTCCAAATGTTTCATTTTCATATTTTAAGCCCACTTGCAATCCCTCTCTACGTGGAGATGTGGCTATTTTGATCAATGGTTTATTTTCACAATATATGAGAATTTTCAAGCTCTGGAAAGGAGAATGGATTCCTTATAAAATATAACTACTGATATAAAGGGACAATATGCTGCAATTGCAACAACATATGGAAAAAGAAGGCAAAAGAATTAAAAGTAAAGATAAATAGAATTTATTTCAGGAAATTAAAAACAAAATGGGGAAGTTGTAGCAAGAGAAAAAACTTAACATTTAACAAACTAATGAAATATTTACCAAATTCTTTGATAGAATATGTTGTTTTTCATGAATTAGCTCATTTAAAAGAAAAAAATCATAATCACAAATTTTGGAAAATTATTTCTAAAAAATTTAAAGATTATAAGAAAAAAGAGCATGAATTGCTCGTATATTGGTTTGCAATCCAATCTCTCAATAATTAATTTTATTAACCCAAAAACATATATTGTTAATGAAGTTTGAGGGAAGAGATGTTATAAGTATAAGGGATTTTAGTAAGGAAGAAATTTTATATATTCTTGATGTTGCAGAAAAAATGTTTCCAATTGCAAAAGGAGAAAAAAAAAGCTCGCTTCTAAATGGCTACATAATGGCTTCTCTATTTTTTGAGCCATCAACAAGAACCAGATTATCTTTTGAAGCGGCAATGAAAAGGCTTGGAGGCGGAGTAATAGGCTTTGCCCAGCCAGGAACAACTTCAATGCAAAAAGGAGAAAGCCTCGCGGACACAATAAGGACCGCAGAAAGCTACTGCGATGTTATAGTGATGCGCCATCCTCAAGAGGGCTCAGCCCGCATGGCAGCGCATTTTGCGAGTGTGCCAGTTATAAATGGGGGAGATGGGGCGGGGCATCATCCTACCCAATGCTTGCTTGATTTATTTACTATAAAAAAGGAGAAAGGTAAAATTGAAGGAAATGTTGTTGCGTTGCTGGGCGATTTGAAATATGGAAGGACTGTTCATTCATTAGCTTATGCCCTTGCCTTATTTGGAGTTGATATGATATTTATCTCGCCTAAGGAATTGCAGATGCCAAAGGAAGTTGTTGAAGAATGCAGAGAGATGGGGGTAAATATAGAAATAAGAAATAATATAGATGAGCTGAGCAATGTTGATGTACTTTATGTTACAAGAATACAGAAGGAAAGATTTCCTGATCCTGAAGAATATAAAAAAGTTGCTGGAAGCTATAGGATTGATAAAGAAATATTAAAAAAAGCAAAGGAAGATATGATAATAATGCATCCTTTACCAAGAGTTGATGAAATTTCGCCAGAAATAGATGAAACAAAAAATGCTGTTTATTTCAAGCAAACTTTTAACGGCATACCTGTAAGAATGGCATTGCTCGCTCTTGTGCTGGGGGCGATTAAATGAAAGAGCTAAAAGTTCAGCCAATTAAAAATGGAACAGTGATTGACCATATTACTCCTGGAAATGCTTTAAAAGTTCTTAAAATTCTTGGAATAACTGAAAAATATGCAGATTCTGTTATAAGTATTGCAATGAATGTTGTTGGAAAAAGAGGGGTTAAGGATATAGTTAAAATAGAGAATAGAGAAATTGATCCAAAGGAAGTAAATAAGATAGCATTAATAGCTCCAAACGCTACAATAAATATAATAAGGAACTATGAAGTTGTTGAAAAGTATAATGTTTCAATACCAGATGAAATTGTTGGAATTGTAAGATGTGCAAATCCAAACTGCATATCAAATAGCAAGGAGCCAATAGAAACAAAATTTATAGTTAGAAGTAGAAATCCGCTAAGGATAAAATGCTATTATTGCGAAAGAGAAGCAGAAGATATATCATCTCAGATAATTTAACTCAACTTTATTCCATATCTTTTTCATATTTTTTAAAATTTTTATCATATTCAACAATGCTTTTACCAGCAACTATTGCTTCAGTAAATTTTTTTATCCGCCTGGAGAGACAATCTATTCTATTTTTCTCTTCAAGCATTGAAATCTCTTCCTTCCCTACCTCTTCTTTCCTCCCCGATATCTCTCAATTGCATTTTTACTCTCCCTGCGCCGCCATCATTTCATTTACAGCGCAAAGTTGAAGCAAACTGATTTGGGACAATATTTTCATTTTTCCACCTCTTTGATTCTCTCTTTTATTCTCTCTATTTCTCGCTTGAGCAACTCCATTTCCTTTTTTAGAATTTCCTTCTCTTGCTCTGCTGTTAATGTGGGAGAATATTGAGCAAGCATCCACCAGCAAGGTCTTCCAAATATCCGTCCAGGTCTCTCCCACGGAGGTAAGTGGCTAAAAGGTCCTCTTCCAGGCCATCTACACCATCCATATCCATATGGCATGTTAATCACCATGGAATATATAGTATTTAATATATAAATTTTTTCACAAAAGTTTTATATAAAAGTTACATATAAATCTATGCCAGGGAGAGGAAGATGCAGAAGATGGGTAAGCATGTTACCAAATGCAAACTATTTTTTTCCAAATATGCCGTATAGGGAAACAAATGTTATACGTGTTGAAGAGTTTGAAGCTTTTCGCCTCGTAGATTATCTTGGTTTAACACAGCACGAAGCAGCTATAAGGATGGGTGTTTCTCAAAAAACATTATGGAATGATTTAAAGAATGCTCGTTTTAAAATAGCGGATGCAATAATAAATGGAAAGGGAATAAAAATAGAGGGTGGAAACTATGTCTTGAGATAATCTGCAAGCAAAACCAGTATTATATCTATCAGGAAGAAAATCACAATTAAAAGTTCTAAAATAAAGAGTTTCTTATTTGTGTTTTCCTGATTTAATATTAAATAGAGAGAGTTTAAAATTTCCATCTTACTATTTACTCTCTCCTCCCATTGTGAAAGATAAAATCTTTCACTTGCCATCCTGTATATTTTTGCTAAATACCAATCACCAAAAAATTTTGATATGTTGGATATGTAATCAGTAACCTTTGTTAAATCGATTTTTGTTTTTGATAAATCTTCTATTATTTTTCTAGGAGATTTAAAAATATTTTTTTGGGAAAAGAATTTTTCAACATCTTCATATGCTTTTGTTAAAATTGTATCAAAATATTTATCATATGTTCTTAATTCAAGCAGTTGAAGATTTGCAAGCTCTATTGTAAATAAAATATCATCATATTTTCCACTTGGTTCAACAATTATTGCAGAATCCCAATCTAT
>JAWAYL010000027.1:0-13191 GCA_038818725.1 Thermoplasmatota archaeon
TTGTTCTCATTTAAGCTTTTTTGCACTCCTTTTTCATAATCAAGCCATGAAATTTCTTCTATTTCATTTTTTAAGCAACCTAAAATAATAATCAAAATAAAAAATAATAGAATTCTCTTCATTCTAATCTTATATATTCATTTTTTTCAAGCATTTTAATAAATATGGTAAGTCCGCTTGCTTTTTCCTTCCCATATTTTTCTTCAATCATTTTCATTATATCATCAATGCTATTTTTACCATCAAATTTTTTCCAAGCAAATGAGCCAACTTCATCTAAATTTACAATGAAATAATCTGGTCTTTTTAAAATTTTGCAGAAAATTTTCCCAAACTTGCTACGAAACTTTATTACTTTAAGCCTTACAAGCCCTTCTTCTTCAAACCATTCAACATTTCTAACTGGCTTCTTTTGATTCATTTGCTTTCGTGAATTCCCTAATCACAATATATCCAAGCAGGAATGCAATATATCCCCAAACAATCATCCCAGGCCAGGCAGGCGCATCTTCAAGCACTCCAAGATCAATATGCAATATAATTAAAAATGCTCCTATTATTCCCATCAATGCTTCTCCAGCAATAAGCCCAGCAGAGAAAAGCAAGCCAGTTCTATGAGCTTTTTCTTTGGGCTTTATACCAGTTTCTTTTATAGCCATTTCCCAATCGCTCAGCTCTTCCTCTTCTTCAGGAGCTTCTTTCCTCAATTTTCTGTCAACTATTGCTCGAACAATCCCTCCAACAAGTATTGGAACTGTAAGAGTGAATGGTAAATAAATCCCTATTGCAACAGGGAGAACAGGTATATCCATCAATATGAGGACTATTGCAAGGAATGCACCAGCTACTACAAATGGCCATACAATTTCTCCCCCTATAACTCCTTTGACAATTCCTCCCATTAAAAATGCTTGAGGAGCTGGCAAATCAGCGCTCCCTATTTTATATGCTTTATCTAAAGCTTGTATAACAATTGCGAGAATTGGGGCGGCAGCAGCGACACCTATCATTTCTGCAACCTGCTGTTTCCATGGAGTGGCGCCTAGCATTTGTCCTGCTGCCATTGATTGAAGGACATCTCCACTTATTGCCGCTGCACAGCATACAACAGCTGCCATCCCTATTACTATTGCCATCCCTTCATAGCCAGTTGCACCAAATGCAAGCATTAATATGCTAACAAATAAAAGAACTGCAACAGTTACTCCAGAAATTGGGTTGTTTGATGAGCCAAGCAAGCCAGCCATATAGCCCGCAATTGCAGATGCAACAAAAGCAAGAAAAACAAGAATGACTGCCATAAATAAGCTTATTGCATACATATTGCTTAGCCATGCATATATTAGGAAAATAGGAATAATGAGTAAGCCAATAGTAACAAAAACTTTCTTTATATCTAAATCTCGCTCTGTCCTCTTTTTAGCTTCAACAGCTCCTCCTCTAAGCCCAACAACTGCTTCCTTTACTCCATGTAGCAGATTTTCTCTTAATTTCCATATTGTATAAAGCCCCCCAACAACCATTGCCCCAACCCCAAGATAGCGAACATAACTGCTCCATACTTCCATAAATCCTTCAAGAGCTGGCATTCCAGCAGGCAAACCAGTGGAGAGAATAATAAGAGGAGTAATTATAACCCATCCAAGCAATCCGCCAGCAAAAACAAAAGCAGATATTTGCGGACCAATTATATAACCAACTCCAAGAAGAGCTGGAGAAGCTGCAACTCCTCCATAGAAATAGCCACCGCTTGATTTTCCCATCACTCCATATTTACCAGCATAAAAAATTTTCTCAACCTTTCCCTTAAATACATTCAGCGATACTTGGCAAAGCTTAACTATTCCAGCAAGAATTGCTCCTGCAAGCATCCAAAAGCTACTTCCCTTTCCCTCTTTCCCAACAGCAGTATTTATAACAGCAGCAACCGCAACACCTTCAGGAAAAGGCAAATCAGTTTTTACTATTAATGCTCTCCTCAGCAAAACCATCCATAGCACTCCAAGAATTCCCCCAACAAGAGCAATCACTGTTGTTTCAAGGTAATGTATCTCATGCCATGCGCCAATAACAACCAGAGCTGGAATTGTAAAGATAACACCCGCCGCCAGCGCCTCACCAGCAGCCGCCCCCATCATTCCAAGAGTTACTTCAAGAACAGTTGGCTTAAATGGCTTGAGCAAGGCAAGAGCCATTATTGCTCCAGGAATTGCTGCAGATACTGTCATGCCAGCATACAGACCAAGATAAGCATTTGCTGCACCCATTATAATTGCAAGCACAGCCCCTACAACAATTGCTCTAAATGTTAGCTCTGCAATGCTTTTTTCAGCTGGTATAAGGGGCTTAAAATTTTCTCTGCTCATTTTTCTCCCTCCAGCATTTTTTTATAATCTTTTGAATTCATAAGATAATTCATCTCTTTTTCATTTTCTATTTCCATTTCAAAAATCCATCCTCCGTCATATGGCTCGCGATTTATTAGACCAGGATCATCATTTAAAGCATCATTTACTGAATGAATTTTACCACTTAATGGAGCATAAACTTCAGAGACAGATTTAACAGATTCAAGAGTTGCAACAACTTCTCCTTTTTTAAAATATTTTCCTATAGTGGGCAGTTCAACATATACTACATCAGTAAGCTTATCCTGTGCATAATCAGTTATTCCAACTCTAACAATGCTATTTTTTTTGAAGACCCATTCATGTGTTTTTGTATAAAGCAGATTTTCCCTTATCTCCATATAAATGGAATGCTAACTTAAATTTAATCTTTTTGTGTTAGCTGAGGAAAATAATTTATATTTCCTTTATTTTTAAAGCGATGTGTCTTGCAATTCCAGCTAAAATAATTGAAAAAAAGGGAAATAAAGCAATTGTTGATTATGGAGGTGTAAAAAGAGAGGTGGATATATCTCTTGTAAATGTGGAAAAGGGGGACTATGTAATTGTTCATGCGGGTTTTGCAATACAGGTTATAGATGAAAAAGGAGCAAAAGAAACAATAAAAATTTTTGAGGAGATTTTAAAAAATGCATGAATTTTCTACAATGCAAAATATAATAGGGATTGTAATTGATGAGGCAAAAAAGATTGGAGCTAAAAAAGTCAGTAAAGTTATTCTTGAAATAGGTGAGTTAACTTTCCTTGCCGATGAGCAGATGAAATTTGCTTTCAATATTTTAAAAGAAGGTACAATTGCCGGTGATGCTGAAATTTCTATCAAAAAAATAAAGGCAAAAATTAAATGTAAATGTGGTTATGAAGGAGAAATAAGATATGGAGAAAAAGATGAATTTCATTTTATTTTTCCAATTATAAATTGCCCTATATGTGGTAGCGATGCAGAAATTTTAGAAGGAAGAGAATGCAGAATAAAAAGTATTGAGGTTGATATATGATTTTTCAACTTCGCAACAAAGATTTTGCAAATGCAATAATCAAGGAAATTAAAAAAATTGGAATGAAATTAAAAATAATGCATGTATGTGGGACACATCAGGATACGATTGTAAAATATGGACTTGATAATTTACTCGCTGAAAATGGAATTGAAATAGTTCAAGGACCCGGCTGTCCAGTATGTGTAACAACACCTCTTGAAATAGAAAAAGCGGTAAAGCTTGCAGAAGAAGGAATAACAATAGCAACATTTGGAGACATGCTAAAAGTGCCAGCAAGCAAGTCACTTGAAAAAGCAAGGAGCGAAGGAGCAGATATAAGAGTTGTATATAGCATAACAGATGCAATTGAAATAGCAAAAGAAAAAGAGACAGTTTTTATTGCTGTTGGATTTGAAACAACCGCTCCAGCAACAGCCATTTCCTTATTAAGAGAGCCAAAAAATTTTTCTATTTTAAGCTTTCATCGTTTTATTCCTCCTGCTTTGGATGCGCTGCTGGAAATGGGAGAGATAAAGCTTGATGGAATAATTTGTCCTGGACATGTATCTACAATCATAGGAATAAAACCTTATGAAAAAATTGCTGAAAAATATAGAATTCCTCATGTAATTGCTGGATTTGAACCGCTTGATGTTCTTCTTGCAATTTATATGATCGCAAAGCAGGTGCAAGAAGAAAGACATGAAGTAGAAAATGAATATAAAAGATGTGTAAGGGAAGAAGGAAACAAAAATGCTTTAGAAATGATAAATAAGGTCTTCATTGCAAGAGATGCGGAGTGGCGGGGCTTTCCCTTAATTAAAAAATCTAAAATGGTATTAAGAAAAAAATTTGAAGAATATGATGCTGAAAAAATTTATGAAGATTTGCTTTCTGAAGTTAAAGAAATAAAGGCGCCAAAAAATTGCAAATGCGGGGAGGTTTTAAGAGGTATAATAAAGCCGGAGGAATGCACACTTTTTGGGAAAATTTGTAATCCTTCCCATCCTGTTGGTCCTTGTATGGTATCAATTGAAGGAGCGTGCAATATTTCTTATAGGTATAAAAAATGGATATAGAAATAGGGAGCATTGAGGAAAGAATAATAAGAATTTTGCAGGAAAATTATCCAATTACTGTTGCCGAATTAAGTAAAAAGATGAATATATCAGAAGAGAAATTAATTTTTGAATTGAATAAACTACAAAATAGAGGGATTGTTATTCTTGAGCCACTTCCAGATAAAATATTCATAAGACTTATAAGATTTGATATAAGATTTATTGGGCGAAGGAAACAATATAAATTTATAAAAAAGAAGAAAATAAAATTTAAGGAAGAGAAAGAAGAAAAGAAAGATGATGTAATGTATTCATAGGAAATCAATTTCTTCTATTAAGCCAAGATATTCTTTGCCATCACAAACAGCAACAACCTCACTTTCTTCTATAATTTTTATTATTTCTTCTCCTGCCTCATTTTCTCCACATATTGGAACTTCTCTAACCAATCCTGTTAATGATGCTTCAAGTAGAGATGTTTTCTCTGGATGATAATCCTTTACTTTTTCTTTTGTTGAAATAATTGGCAAAATTTCTCTTATTCCTATTACTCCAGAAAATTTTTTTTCATATAAAACTGGTATGAATTTTCTATTGCTATTCTTCATAATGTTTATTACTTCCCCTACTTTATTTCTTTCATCAACAGGTTGCACAAATTTCATTAATTCCTTAGCAGTTTTTTTTATACCAGTAATTTTAATGATGTCAATCAACCTTACATACCCTATTATCTCTTTTTCAGATGTAACAACCAATTTGTCAACACCACTATTTACCATTATGCTTTTTACTTTCTCCAGTGAATAAGTTCCATCAACTTTTGGAATCCCTGCAATAAAATTCTTTATTTTTTCATTTCCCATTATTTTGCTTTTTATTAGACTTCTTTCATCTACTATTCCAATCGCTTTTTTATTTCTTGTGATTATAGGAAATTCTGCTTCTCTATAGATGTAACCAAATATTTTTCTTATTTCTTCATTTTCATCAATTAACTTAAAATCTTTCCTAACAATTTCCTTTATCATCAAAATAAAAATAATTTTAGTTATAATAAAAGTTTCTTATACCAGAAATAAATTATAAATGATGAAAGTATGCTTAGGAGGAACATTTGATATATTGCATGCAGGTCATATTTCACTTTTTTCAAAAGCATTTGAAATAGGTAGCGAAATTTATATAGGCTTGGCAAGCGATAAACTTGTTAAAGAATTTGGAAAAGAAGCTAGAAAATATGAGGAAAGAAGGAAAGATATTGAAGAATTAATAAGAGAAAAAAAATGGGAAAAGAAATTTAAAATTTTGCCTCTTGAAAATATTTATGGCATAACTCTTGTTGAAAATTTTGATGCAATAGTTGTTTCTCCAGAAACTGAGAAAAGAGCTAAAGAAATAAATGAAATAAGAAAGAGGAAAGGTTTAGATGAAATTAAAATAATAGTCGTGCCTTATGTTCTGGCTGATGATGGAATTCCAATAACTACTAGTAGAATAAAAGCGGGCGAGATTGAAGATAAAAAAAGAATTAAACCATTGAAAGTTTGTGTTGCCTCAAAAAATAGAGTAAAGATAGAAGCAGTAAAAGAAGTTTTTAATGAATTTTTTGAGGAAATTGAAATAATTTATGAATCTATTTCAGTAAATACAAGAAAACAGCCATGGAATGAAGAGATAATTGAAGGAGCAATAAATAGAGCAAAAAAAGCATGCATTAATAGCGATTATGGAGTTGGTATAGAATCAGGCATAAAAGAAGAAAAGGGTTTTTATTTTATTGAGCAATATATAGCAATTTCTGATAAAACTGGTTATACAACAATTGGAAAAAGTCCTTCTTTTGAATGCCCGTTACAAATTATTGAAGAGATAAAGAAAGGGAAAGAATTAAAAGAAATAGTTCCATTCAAAAATGAGGAAGAGAAAAAAAGAGGAATTATATGGTATCTTTCAAAAAAAATGGATAGAAAGGAAATAACAAAAATTGGCGTTGAAATGGCTTTGTTGCCGAGAAAAAATTTATAATTTTTATCCCATTTTCATTTACAAGCGGGGATGGCCCAGCCTGGTAAGGCGCAGGATTGCTAATCCTGTGGTCGTATGACCGCGCGAGTTCAAATCTCGCTCCCCGCGCTTCATTTCCAGAACTGGATTAAAGTCGAGAAGAACAAACAAGCGTTATTCTTATATACTAAAAGATTATATGCTTGCATATGGGCAGAGGAATGTTCGCTGCTCGAAAACTTGCAAAAAATAAGCAAAAATTCAGGTGGAGCGATAGCGGATATAAGAGATATATGCTTGATTTAAAGAGAAAAACAGACCCCCTTGAGGGCGCGCCGCAAGCAAGAGGCATAGTTCTTGAAAAAATTGGAATAGAAGCGAGACAGCCAAACTCTGCAATAAGAAAAGCAGTGAAGGTTCAATTGATAAAGAACGGGAAAGTTGTTACAGCCTTTACTCCTGGAGATAAGGCAATTACATTTATAGATGAACATGATGAAGTGATTATTGAAGGAATAGGGGGAAGAATGGGTCGTTCAAAAGGAGACATACCAGGAGTAAGATATAAAGTTATAAAAGTAAATAATGTTTCATTAAAAGAACTTGTTAAAGGAAAGGTGGAGAAACCAGTGAGATGATGGCGGAGCTATTATTTGGAAAATATAGTTTGGAAGATGTTGTAATTACAGACAAAGGTTTAGCTCAATATATAAATCTTTATCCAAATAAGTTGCACACTCATGGAAAGCATGCAAATAGAAGATTTAAGAAAGCAAATTTATCACTAGTTGAACGACTCATAAACAATATGATGAGGAGTGAAAAATATACGGGAAAGAAATTAAAAGCAACAAAAGTCGTGGAGAAGGCATTTGATATAATTCATAAAAAAACAAAGAAAAATCCAATCCAAGTTTTAATAAAGGCAATAGAAAATGCCGCTCCTCGCGAAGAAACAACTCGCTTATTTTTATCTGGAATATATGTTCCTCAAGCTGTTGATAGTGCTCCTTTAAGAAGGCTTGATGTCGCTTTAAGGAATATTTGCTTGGGAGCGGTTAATAAAACATTCAGAAACAAAAAAAGGATTGAGGAATGCCTTGCTGATGAAATAATAAGTGCATCGAATGATGATGCATCAAGTTTTGCAATAAGCAAAAAATTAGAAGTAGAAAGAATAGCGGAAAGCGCAAGGTGAGCATATGGGAAGGAAAGAAGAAAATATTGCAAAAGCGAAAGATTTAAGATATATCCCTGAGAAAATAAGAAACATCGGTATAGTGGCGCATATAGACCATGGAAAAACAACTTTTTCAGATAATCTGCTGGCTGGCGCTGGCATGATTTCGGAAGAGCTGGCTGGCGAACAGCTTGTTCTTGACTATGATGAGCAGGAGCAAGCGAGAGGTATAACGATAAATGCAGCAGCAGCTTCAATGGTTCATGAATATGAGGGGCAAGAATATTTGATTAATTTAATAGATACTCCAGGGCATGTTGATTTTGGAGGAGATGTAACTCGTGCAATGCGTGCTGTTGATGGTTGTATAGTTGTTGTTTGTGCTGTTGAAGGAGTTATGCCTCAAACTGAAACTGTTTTAAGGCAGGCTTTAAAGGAAAGAGTTAAGCCAGTTTTGTTAATAAATAAAGTTGATAGGCTTATTAATGAATTAAAGCTAACCCCTCAGGAAATGCAGCAAAGATTTGTTAAAATAATTGCTGAAGTAAATAGGCTAATACAAAAAATGGCTCCAGAAGAGTTTAAAAATTGGAATGTCAAGCCTGATGATGGAAGTGTTGCTTTTGGAAGTGCATTAAACAACTGGGCTATTTCAGTGCCTTTCATGAAAAAAACAGGTATAACATTCAAAGATATATATGAATACTGTTTGAAGAATGATCAAGAGACGCTTGCAAAGAAAGCTCCTATTCATAAAATAACTCTTGATATGGTTATTAGGCATCTTCCAAATCCAAAAGAGGCACAGAAATACAGAATACCAAATATATGGAAAGGGGATTTAAATAGCGAGATTGGAAAGGCAATGATAGAATGCAATCCAAAAGGAGAGCTTGCAATGATGGTAACAAAAATAATTATTGACCCGCATGCTGGTGAAATAACTGTTGGAAGAGTTTTTTCAGGCACTCTTAAAGAAGGAGAAGAAGTTTATATATTGGGCATGCCAAGGCCATATAGAATTCAACAAGTAGCAGTGATGGTAGGAGACGCAAGAATACCTGTAGATGAGATACCTGCAGGCAATATTGCTGCAATAACTGGCTTAAAAGATAGCTATGCAGGTTGCACAATAACAACAAATCCACAGCTTGAACCATTTGAAGGAATAAAGCACTACTCTGAGCCTGTTGTTACGGTTAGAGTTGAGGCAAAAAAGCCAGCTGATTTGCCAAAGCTTGTAAAAGTGCTAAGAGATGTTTCAAAAGCTGATCCCTCAATACAAGTTGAAATAAATCAAGAAACTGGTGAGTATTTAATGTCTGGAATGGGCGAGTTACATCTTGAGATAACTGAATATAGAATAAGAAATGAGCATAAAGTCGATATAATAGTTTCTGACCCAACTGTAATTTATAGAGAAACAGTTCGCAAAAAATCCCCAGTTTTTGAAGGAAAATCTCCAAACAAGCATAATTGCGTTTATATAGAGGTTGAGCCGCTTGAGGAAAATGTTGTTAAAGCCCTTTTAGAAGGGCAAATAGAGGAAAATGTTAAAAAATATAGAAAAGAAGTTTCAAAAAAGCTTGAAGAACTAGGCATGAATAGAGAAGAGGCAAAAGGAGTTTTTGCAATAAAAGGAGCAAATCTTTTCACGGATATAACAAAAGGGATACAGCATCTTAACGAGGCAAAAGAGTTGCTAACTCAAGCTTTTGAGGATGTATGCAAGGCTGGCTGCAAGGCGGCGGAGCCATTGCAAGGAGTAAAGGTAAGACTTGTTGATGCAAAACTGCATGAAGACGCAATTCATCGTGGCCCTGCTCAAATGATACCTGCGACAAGAAATGCAATTTATGGGGCCATGACACTTGCGGAGCCAATTCTTCTTGAGCCAATTCAAAAGGTATTTATATCAGTGCCAAGTGAGCTTTTAGGAAATGTTACAAGAGAAATAACACAGCGCAGAGGGACAATTCTAGATATTAAGAATGAAGGAGATATGAGCATTGTTCAAGCAAAAGCCCCAGTTGCGGAGATGTTTGGATTTGCATCAGCAATAAGAAGTGCAACTGGAGGAAGAGTTTTATGGAGCACAGAAAACATGGGATTTGAACCATTGCCAGACTTTTTGCAAGATGAAGTAATGAGAAAAATAAGAGAAAGAAAAGGACTAAAGCCAGAGCCATATCCAGCTGAGCATTATGCTGGATAAAGAAGCTTTACATCGAGCCAATTGATGTTAAATCTTCAAAAAAATAAAAAAGGAAGAGATTATCTTGCCCAGATGCCATTTATGTGCATTACTACTATGCTGTCATCTTTAAGCAAGCCATCTATTTTAACTTCTTTTCCTACTAAGCCATTTAGCTCTTCATACATTCTTTCAAGCGAGCCATCTCTGTCAATATCGCTTTTTGAGAAGCCCTGCTTTATTATCAGTTTTATGCCGTTTATGTAATAACTTCCATTTATTTTTTCAAGCACTCCTTGCAATTCAGTAAATTCATTGTAGCACGGAGGGCGGAGCCATATTCCATTTATGTGGCTTGCATAGAGTATGCCATTTTCAAGTAATCCGTTTATTATTACATTGCTTCCGACGAGCCCGCTTATTTCTTCCTTAACTGTTTCATATGATCCATCCATATCATAGTCGCTTCTTGAAGTTGTAGCAAGGAAAAATTCGTTGCCAAAGTAAATTTCTATGCCATTTACATAATATTTTCCATCAATGTATTCAAGCGTTCCTTCCTCCCTTGTTGTATTTAAATAATTTAATTCTCGCTCTCTTATTCTTTCTCTATTTCTCCAGCAATTCATTGTTTCATCAGAAAAATTATTCATCTCCTGTTCCATCCATCTATCCCTATTTCTCCAGCAATTCGTCATTTTTTCTCTATAAAATCCGTTTCCATTTGCTACATTTGCCGATTTTTTCATTGCACTTATCTCCGCCTGTGCAAGTACTGCTATCGCTATTGTTGCAACCAGAGCAATTACAACATATTTTTTATTCATTTTCATCACCATGCTTAAAACATTGGCTGTGTTTATATATATTTACCAGATTTTTTACCCAATTTTTCCCAAATTTTTCCCTATTCTAAGCTCAATATGAGCAATATTATCAATGCAAGAGTTTCAAAAAGATGGGGCATTGAAGTAAAATAAAATGAAAGAAATCTCTGAACTAGCAATACACCTATGAAAAACACTAAGCCCAGCATAAATGAAGATTTTGTTTTAAGAAAACTGTTTATGTATATTAAAAGAAGAATAAGCAATAGAACAAGATTTACAATTGTTGAAAGAACATATAAAAATTTCAGTCTATTAATAAATTTTTCATCCCATCTTGGTTGTGCAATTGCATAACTCGCTGTTTGTAGAGCCATCATTGCAACAACAACCCATACAACAATTTTTTTCATATTATATCACCCCTTTCTTATTTATTTTATTTTTCCCAATTTTTTCCCAAATCTCATAAAAATGCTTTATATTTTGCTCAAGCAAATCAGATATAAAATACATTTTTGCATATCCCTCACCCATCGAAGTTATAAGGCTATTTTTTTCAAGAACTTTTAGATGATGCCTTACAGTTTTATAGTCCATACCTGTAACTTTTGCAATCTCATTTGCATTCATTGGCTTTTCAATCAGCAATTCAATTATTCTCCCTCTATTTGCTCCGCCCGCAGAAGCGGCAAGAAGCCACCAAAGAAGTTTCTTTATTGGATTCAATGCTTGATAATTCTTTTTAAATTATAATTTTTGTCTTTGTTGCAAAGCATAAAACTTTAAAATATTTTCTTGTTATTATTTTGTGGGCTCGTAGTCTAGTGGTTATGATGTCGCCTTGACACGGCGGAGGTCGAGGGTTCGAATCCCTCCGAGCCCATTAATCAATAACTATTTTTTTAAGATTATATTCCTTTGGGCAATCAACATCCCTTAATACTCTCAAAATTCTGTATTCTTTTTCTTTAATTTTTGGATTGCAGAATTGATATTCATTGCAGGAAAATTCATTGCATCTTATCGGCTTGAAGTTGATCGAAGTTGCTTCAGCTTCCTGACTTTTTACATTTACTTCATAAGGTATCTTTTCAACTTCAACTGCAATAACTCCTCCTTCATGTAATGGGCAATCATGCTTTTTTTCTCTTAATTTCAATATTTTATATACTCTTCCTTCCTCAAGATTAGAGCAAACTGTTTTTAGTTTGCAATTTCTGCAAGCATTTGCTACACCATAATATATAAACTCATTTCCTTCTTTAGCTATTTTTATTCCAACAAGGGTTACAACCATCATATCACCTCTGTTATTTTAGCAATTTTTTCAGCCGCATCTTTTGTAATCCCATCTGTCCCAAGAATAGTATATCTATTTGGTCTTATTTTATGTGCTATTGTAAGTGCTTTTATAACTTCCTTTCTATGCAATCCTATTTCTCTTGCAGTTGTTGGGGCGCCTATTTCTTTCAGCGTACCTCTTATTTTTTCCCAATCACCACCATGAAGATACATCATCATTATTGCTCCCAGCCCGCATTTTTCACCGTGCAAGCCCTTGCCAGGAGAAACTTTATCAAGGGCATGAGAGAACATGTGCTCCGCGCCGCTTGCTGGGCGGGATGAGTTCGCAACACTCATTGCAACACCTGAAACAATCATCGATTTAACTGCAATCCATACTCCTTCTTCTATCCCAGGCTTTATGATATTTGAATTTTGAATTATTGATTTAGCTGCTGTTTCTGCAAGAGCAGATGCAAAGGAGCTGTAATATTCGCCCTTAACTCTTTCAGCGAGCTTCCAGTCTAGAATCGCTGTGAGGTTTGATATTACATCTGCACAACCTGAGGCAAGCATACGATAAGGGGCCTTTGATATAATTGATGTGTCAGCAAGAACAGCAATTGGTGAAGAAGCTTCTTTTGATAAAGAAACGCCGTTTTCTTTTATTGATGCCATAGGGGAGGCAATTCCATCATGTGATGCTGCTGTTGGAACACTTATAAATGGTAGATCACATTTATATGATGCAAGCTTTGTAACATCTATTACACTTCCTCCTCCCACAGCAACCATAAATTCAATATCATTTTTTTTTGCAAATCTCTGTATTTTTCTTACCTCTTTCATTTCTGATTTTTCAACAGATATTATGCTCATTTCATAATCCTTGTTGAGCAAAGAATAAATTTTATCCCCTGCTACTCTTTTTGTTGTATCACCAGTTACAATAAGCCCTTTCTCCTCAACTCTTACTCTTTTACAAAGCCCATTTATTTCATCAATTACATTGTGCCCAACAACTACCTCGCGAGGAAATTCCATCTGCTTTGATTTGCTAAAAGGCATTAGTTATAATACAACATCTAAAAATATAATTTTTGCTTTTTACAGTATTTCCGAAAGTGAAAATTTAGAAAAAAATATTAATCGAGGAAAAATCTTGTTTTATTAAATCAATTTTGATTTTATAGAACAATTTTGCTAACAGTTAGCTTTATAAAAAAAAAAAACAATTTACATATTGG
>JAWAYL010000028.1:0-13129 GCA_038818725.1 Thermoplasmatota archaeon
CTTTTATCTAGCTCTATCATCAAATGATTTGAAACATTAACTGGTAGATTTACAGGAGGAACTGGGGAAATGATAATTTCTCCCTTATCTGCATAAATTTTTTTCTCAATCGCATCATTCCCAACTTTTCTGAAATAATTTTTTTCTTTTTCCTTGCCTGCTAACTCTATTTTTATATCTTCTTCCTCAATATTAAAATTTAATCCATATACTCCAAACATTTTAATCTGCTTTCCTGAATTTATATCCATAATATATTGCTCCCGCGCTTCCATCTTGCTGGATGCGCCTGAGGCATGCCTCTACTTTCATTCCTATGCTTATTTCATCTAGCTCGCAATCAACAATCTCGCCAGTTACATAGCAACCTTCTTCCATTTTTATAAGAGCAATTGCATAAGGAACATTTTTTTCGAATTCAGGAGGAGCATTTCTTATTATTGTAAAACTTTCAACAGTTCCTTTTCCCTTAAGTTTATAATCTTCAATTTTCCCAATCGATTTTCTCCTGCAATTTGGGCAAATTTTAATTGGAGGGAAAAATATCTCATTGCATACATTGCATTTACTCCCTATAAGGTTATATCTTGCAGGTATTTCTCGCCAGTATCGAGCAACTCCCATTATATCACCTCTAAAATATGCACAACTGCAGTTCCTCCTGAACCACCTATATTGTGGGTTAGCCCTATTTCAGCATCCTTAACTTGCCTCTGCCCTGCTTCGTTGCGCAATTGCTGAACAATCTCAATTATCTGGGCAACGCCTGTAGCCCCAACAGGATGACCTTTTGCTTTAAGTCCACCTGAAGTATTTACTGGTAGCTGTCCATTAAGAGATGTTAAGCCATCTTCTGTTGCTTTCCCTCCCTCACCTTTTTTAAAGAATCCCAAATCTTCAATAGCCATTATTTCAGCAATTGTAAAGCAATCATGGACTTCTGCGACATCTATATCTTTTGGTTCAATTCCCGCCATTTTATAAGCTTTTCTTGCAGCATGCTGAGCTGCTGGTATGCCATCAAAAACTTTTCTACGATGCAATGAAATTGTATCATTTGCCTGCACACTTGCTGAAATTTTAATTGGCTTTTCGCAATGCTTTTTTGCAAATTCAAGAGGAGCAAGAACTACTGCAGCTGAGCCATCACTTATTGGACTGCAATCAAGCAGATGCAATGGATCAGCAACAATCTGCGAATTAAGAACATCTTCAACAGTTATTCTATTCTTGAATTGGGCTTTTGGATTTAAACTACCATTGTAATGATTTTTTACCGCAACCATTGCAAGCTGCTCTTGAGTTGTTCCATATTTGTGCATATGATATCTTGCCATAAGAGCATATAAACCAGGAAAAGTTAACCCAAGAAATGCCTCCCACTCCCGATCTGCCGCTGATGCAAGTATATCAGTTGCTTCTCCTCCTAAAACATCAGTCATTTTTTCTGCTCCTCCAACAACAACTATATCATACATTCCGCTTGCTACCGCTATATACGCCTGATGCATTGCCACTCCTCCAGATGCGCATGCTGCTTCTACTCTTGTTGAAGGAATATGCAAATCCTGTAAGCCTGCTACTTCTATTGCAATACTGGCTATATGCTCCTGCCCTATGAAGCGGCCTGCGGACATTCCTCCAAGATATAGAGCATCTATTTTTTCTCCTTCTATACCTGCATCCTCTATTGCTCTTATTCCTGCCTCGCCAACAAGCTCACGAAAAGATTTTTCCCAGAGTTCGCCAAATTCAGTCATTCCAACGCCTATAACCGCAACTTCCCTCATATTTCACCTCTAAATTTCATATAAGTTGAATAATCAACATATTTTTTATTTTCTATCATTTTCTTTATATTGCATCTCTCATAGCTCTCAATTTTATCAGTAACAGTTATATCAAATGCATCTGAGCCAGCGCCTGAACCATATGAAACAGCAAATATTCTATCGCCAGGCTTTGCAACATCAAGAATTGAAGCAAGCCCGAGCATCGTTGAGCCAGAGTATGTATTTCCTATATATGGGCATAGCAATCCTTGCTCAATCTGCTTTTTTTCAAATCCTAAAATTTTTGCAACCCTTACTGGAAACTTTCCATTTGGCTGATGAAAAACTGCATAATTGTAATCGCTTGCCTTTGTTCCCATTTTTTCCATTAGCATTTTAGCTGCGCTTGTAATATGGCGGAAATAAGCTGGTTCGCCAGTAAATCTCTCTCCATGTCCTGGATAAGCTTCTCCTTCCCTTCGCCAGAAATCTGGAGTGTCGGTAGTGAAGGAAAGAGTACAATTTATCTTCGCTATTCCATCATTCCCTATAATAAATGCAGCTCCTCCCGCGGCGGCAGTATATTCAAGAGCATCGCCAGGCGCAGCCTGTGCAACATCTGCTCCTATTGCCATGCCATATTTTATCATACCAGATTTAACTAAAGCGATGCAATTCTGCATGCCAGCAGTGCCAGCTTTGCAAGCAAATTCATAGTCAGCTGCTGTTAAGCATGGGGTTGCTTCTATTGCTTCAGCCACTATAGTTGCTGTTGGTTTAACTGCATATGGATGACTTTCTGAGCCAACATAAATTGCTCCTATTTCTTTTGGATTTATTTTTGCAGCTTTAACTGCTTTTCTTGCTGCTTCAACAGATATTGTCGCAGTATCTTCATCTATTGCAGGAACTGATTTTTCAAAAACATTTAAGCCAGATGAAATTGCTTTTGCATCTCTTCCCCATACACGAGCTATTTCTTCAACCTTTATTCTATATCTTGGCACATAAGCCCCATAGCTAACTATATAGCTCATTACTGCAACATGTTTTTGCAATATATAAAAATGTCGAAATTGAAGGAAGAGTGTCGAGCCCACCGATTTTGCATGTAAAAGATAAAAATAATGAAATTTTTATTGGTTATTTTATAATTAAAAACGAAAAATTTTCCACGAGATAAATTATTTAAGCCAAATCCTAAGAGTAAAGCTCTTGTTAAAGTATATTTTCTTCTATTGAATTTTTATAATTTGTATTGTTCATCATCTTTTTTCGGATACCCGTTCATAAGATGACGCTCTTATTATGTATTTATGAAGGATAGAATCCCACCATAAAATAATTTTATAATCTAGTAAAAAATTACTTGCAAAATTTATATAAGACCCAAGATAGTGCCAACAAATTTTGAAGGATAAAATTTTTATATTTTACGCGATTTTATATTGTGAAAAAATGAGGAAAGGAAAATGTAAAATAATCATTACAAGTATATTTATATTCTTTGTTTTACATTTATTTGGATGTATTGGGGAAAGTAAGAACGGGGAAAGTAAGAACACCCCTCCTGTAGTTTCTATAAGTGCATCTCCGTTAAGTGGGTGCGAACCTCTAACCGTATCCTTCACTGCTTCTGCGACTGACCCAGACGGGATTGTGGTCTCCTACTATTGGAATTTTAAGGACGGGACCACATCTACCCAACCAAATCCAGTTCATACATTCCGTGCTAAAGGAATGTATGAGATTCAAAATTACGAGGTGGTTCTCACTGTAACAGATAACGACGGATTAACAGCAACTACTTCTATTACTATAACAGTTCTTCTAGATACAGATGAAGATAGCGTCCCCGATATAAATGATATCGATGATGATAATGATGGATATCTGGATAGCGAAGATTATATTCCAAAACAGGATGCGAAGATTGAAATTTTTTTAGAAAGCTTTAAGGTAATTGATTATGTAGATTCCTACCCCAATCATCTCAATGCACAAATTTACTTTGAGATTTATATTAATGGGCAACCTGAAACAAGAGCGCCTTCTTCTGGCTTTTGGAATGTTGAGGTAGGAAAATTAGAAACCGTGAATTGGAGTTTCGTATATAATTGTCCAGATAATAAAAATATGCATAATATAAATATCAGAATGTACGATAAAGATGAGTTCCAAGACGACTTGCTTGACATAGACGGACATGATGATACCCAAGGTTTAACAGTTTATTATAATATTCAAACTAATACATGGAATGGAGATGATACAGATGGAGTAACTGATGGAAGTGATGATGGAACTCAATATACCGATGAGGATGATTGTTATCTCAAATATAACATAAGAATTATATAGATATAAGAGTTCACCTTCAATATTTTATCTTTTTACTCATTTCTTTTCTTAATCCCTCAGCTCCAGCTCCAGCAAAATTATTAATAACAAAAAAACATTTCAGAAAACATGAAAGATAGATACC
This sequence comes from Thermoplasmatota archaeon, assembly GCA_038818725.1. Classification (GTDB taxonomy): domain Archaea; phylum Thermoplasmatota; class E2; order UBA202; family JdFR-43; genus JACIWB01. The sequence goes on from JAWAYL010000028.1 coordinate 4,258, forward strand.
AAGAATGGGTGAGAAATTTTAAATGGGAGGTGCCAGAATATTATTCAATTTGTGAAGTTGTTGATAAAACAGCTAAGGATAGAAGCAGGGTAGCAATATATTATGAAGATGAAAGCGGAAACAGAGAAAAAATGACTTACTGGGAGTTAAGAGATGAATCAAACAGGTTTGCAAACTTTTTGAAAGGCTTAGGAATGAGAAAAGGAGATAGAATAATTATAATAATGCCTCGCCTGCCGGAAGTTTTTGTTGCTCAAATAGGAAGCTTTAAAGCGGGGGCAATAGTAATTCCTTGTCCAGATATGCTGAGGGCAAAAGACATTGAATATAGAGCAAATAATAGCGGTGCAAAAACAATAATCGCTCATCGCAATTCTACAAATTTTGTTGATGAAATTAGAGATAAAATAAATGTTGAAAATTATATTATAGTTGATGGAGAAAAAGATGGATGGATAAGCTACAATGAAATAAAGAAAGAATCGAGAAATTTTGATTATGAAAGAATAAAATCAAGTGATATAATGACAATAAATTATACATCTGGAACTACAGGTGAGCCAAAAGGAGTAATGCATAATCACGCATGGATCTATTGCATGGCAAAAACAAATGCTATTTACTGGTGGAATGCGAAACCAAATGAACTGCTATGGGCAACTACAAGTCCTGGATGGGCAAAATGGTTCTGGTCTCCAATAGGAGTTGCTCTTGCAATAGGAGCATCTCAATTAATATATAATGGCAGATTTAATGCAAAAAAATATCTTGAGCTGATGGAAAAATATCGCATCAATAGATTTTGCTCTACTCCCACTGAATATAGACTTTTCGCTCAAGAAGATTTGGAGAGCTATGATTTAAAGGATATGAAAAAGTTTTTAAGCGCAGGAGAAGCATTAAATAGAGAAGTAATTGACAGATTTAAAAAAGCATATGGTCTGCTTATTTACGATGGCTATGGACAAACAGAAACAACAGGGCTCGTATGCAACTACGATGGCATAAAGGTGAAGCCCGGCTCAATGGGCAAGCCGATGCCCGGCGCCAACATCGAAATAGTTGATGAAAATGGAAATGTTTTGCCAGCAGGCCAGACAGGGCAGATTGCTGTGCCAATAAACCATCCTGGACTTATGGTTGGTTACTGGAATGGCAAGAAAATTGAGGAGCTTGCGGTAAATGGTTTTTATCTTACTGGTGATTTAGCAAGGAAGGATGAGGACGGCTATATTTGGTTTGAAGGAAGAGCGGATGATGTAATAAAATCATCTGGCTATAGAATTGGTCCTTTTGAAGTAGAAGATGCTCTTGTGAGGCATCCCGCAGTGTTAGAGGCAGCTGTTGTTGCATCTCCTGACAAAATAAGAGGAAATATTGTTAAAGCATTTGTTGTTCTTGCAAAAGGATATGAGCCAAGCGAAAAGCTTGTAAGCGAGTTGCAGGAATTTGTAAAACAGCAGACCGCTCCATATAAATATCCAAGGGAAATAGAGTTTGTTGAAAGTCTTCCAAAGACAATAAGCGGGAAAATAAAAAGAGCTGAACTAAGAGAGCTTGAAAGAAAAAGAAAAGGCGCTATTTAATTCTCTCTTCTATCCATTTAACTGCTTCCTCTTTTTTTATTCTTATCTGCTCTGAAGTGTCTCTAAAGCGGATTGTTATTGTATCATCATCTTTTGTTTGGTAATCAACAGTAATGCAAAAAGGCGTTCCAATTTCATCCATTCTTGCATATCTTCTTCCTATACTTCCGCTCTCATCATAAAAGCACATTATTTTATTTCTTCTTAAATCTCTTTCAATTTCCTTTGCAATTTCTGGCAAGCCATCTTTAGCAACAAGAGGAAAAACTCCCGCTTTTATAGGAGCAATGTTTGGAGGAAGAGAAAGAATTACATATTTTTCTCCTTCTTTTTCCTTCTCTATATAATTATGCTCAATTATAAAATAAAAAATTCTGTCTATTCCATAAGATGGTTCTATCACATGAGGCAAAAATTTCCTTAAATATACATTTTCCTCTTTTTCAACTATCTCATAAAATTCTTCTCCTATTTCATATTTTTCTCCATCTATTTCAATGCTTAACTTTCCATTGAATTCAATTCCATCTAGCTTTTCCCTAATAATTTTTGCTTTCTCTTTAAATACTTTCCCTAAATTCTCCATTTTTAATTTTACCACCTTTTTCTTTACTTTTACTGGTTTGTCAAGCATCCGCATAGCATGCATGTCAACGCCAGTCGCTTTCATATGAGCTTGAAGATCATAAGTGCAGCGATCTGCGATTCCAACACATTCAACCCATCCAAATCTACTTGAATAAACCTCCGCATCCCAACACTCATTTGCATAATGAGCAAGCTCATCCTTTGCATGCTTTCTGAAACGAATTTTTTTCTCATCTATTCCAACTTTTATTAAAAATCTTTTTGTCAATGCAAGATAATATGCAATTGCCTCATTACCGAATATTTTTCCAATTGCATCCTTGAGCTTTATTTTCTCTTCCTTCCCTTCATAAAATATGTTCAGCTCCTCGTTCTCAAATTCTTTAAATTTTTCATGCCTTTTATTTTCTCCATCAAAAAATATTTCAGCTTCTGCCATAGAAAATTCTCTTAACCTTATCATTCCCTGTCTCGGCGAAACTTCATTTCTAAAACCTTTTCCAATCTGAACAATTCCAAATGGAATTTTCTTCCTTGAAAATTCATAAAGGAATGGAAAATCAACAAATATTCCCTGTGCCGTCTCTGGCCTTAAAAAGGCTTTTTCTTTTTTTCTTCCTATGGCTGTTTCAAACATTAGATTTACCTCGCTTCTTATAACATCCCCTCCGCAAATTGGGCATTTTTCATTTTTTAACTCCTCAACTTTAAAATTTATTTCACATTTTTTGCAATATCCAATTTCATCTATGAATTCATCTACATGACCAGATGCTTTCAATACTGCAAAAGGAGTTATAATAGGCGTAGATATCTCATAAAATCCTTCATTAATAACATAAAAATTCCTCCATTCATTCTCTATATTGTTTTTCATCAAACAGCCTAAGGGACCATAATCATAAAAACCAGCTTCACCACCATAAATTTCATAGGAAGGATAAATAAATCCTCTCCTTTTTGCCATCGCCATTATTTTTTCATATATATCTGTCATAGTAGAGAAGCCATTAAATCGACATCATATACCATCCCAACAAGCTCATCATTTTCATTTATTACAGGGAGTTGGTCAATTTTATGCTCAAGCATTTTCTTTGCAACATCAGAGATTTTTGATTTAATATAAGCTGTTATTACTTTCTTTACCATCACTTCTTTAACTGGCACAGAAGGAAGCTGAATTTTTGATGTTTCATAATAAAGGCGCATCACATCTCTTATTCCTTCCCATGTCCACATATCTTCATCCTCTCCTATCCCAAGATCAGATTTCTTAACGCTTTCCTGTAGATGAGAAAAAGTAAAAAGATCACCATCTGCAACTATTCCGACAAGTTCCCCATTTTCATCTACTACTGGGAGGGCGGGAGCATTTGTTATCCTAAATATTTTCATAACTGCGGGTAAGGGTGTTTCCTGATATAAGGGCACACATATGGGAGAAAGATATTTTTCAACCTTATCTGGTTTTTCTTTAAGCAAAGGTAGCAAGTCTGGGGGAGAAATCATGCCAACGAGTTCATCTTTTCTTATAACTGGCACGCCATGAATCCTTTTTTCATAAAATATTTTTGCAGCCTTCCTTATACTTGCATCAGGTGAAAGAACAATTGGACTTTTATCTATAAGGAGGGCGAGTTGCTGTTCTTCGGGATTTTCAAATATTCTATTCCTTGTAATCATTCCAATAAACTTTTTTGTTCCTGCCTTTACAACTGGAACACTGCTTACTTCATATTTTCCAAATATTCTAAGCACTTCTTCTCTACTTCCAGGTATCTCGGCAAACACTGGCTTTTTGTTCATCAAATCCTTGACTTTCAATTCTTTTTTTTGTTCCTTCATTATCTTATGTAATACATCATCTTTTTTAAAATTTCCTCATTTTAAAAAAATTATATGGATTTTTGCTTATCATTTCATATGCTCGTTTTTTTTCTATATTAAATTTTTCTATAAGAAAATTCATTTCTTCAATTATATCTGGCTTAACAATCATTGCATTATCTGTGCCAAGCATTATATTTGCTTTATATTCAATTAATCTATCTACAGGAGGAGATAAATTAAAATTGAAATTTGATCGTGGGCAAATAACAACGCCTATATTTTCCTTAACTATCTTTTTTATATCTTCATCACTTGCTTTACATAGATGAACCACAAATTTTGGCTTTAATGATATAATTTGCTCGATGTTTTCTCTTCTTACTTCACTAGCATGTATTGCAAAAATTTTTTTTCTTTCATTAACATGAGTTGCAACTTGCTCAATCTCTTCTTCGTCCCAGTCATATACACTGCTCAGTCCTATGCCATCGCATATATCGAGCAATTCCTCCACTTCTTTCTCATCATATAACAGATTTTTAGGTCTTCCTAGAATAATTGCTTTTATTTTTCTTCCTTTTAATGCTTCTTTAAGAATTCTTACTCCTTCAATTCCTCCTTCCCTGAAATCAACAAAAAAATTTGTTCCACATTTCTCCATAATATCAATTGCTTTTTTTATCCCTCCAATAATATCTTCTTTGGTCGCTTTTTCAAGCATTTTATTTTTAATTCCACAAGGAGAGAAAAGTTCTTCTATGGTGTATTTTCTATCAAGTGAAATAAAAGCATCACCTACGTGAGTATGAGAATTAAAAATCATTTTGGTAAATATACCTCAAAAATAGTTCCTCTATTTTTCCCTTCTTTTTTAGCATCTCTTACTTCAATTCTTCCACCCATCTTTTCAACAATCTTTTTTGAAAGATATAGTCCTAAGCCACTTCCCTTACTATCCTTTCTTTTAGCCCCTATCTTGAATAAATTTTTCTTTAGCTCATCATCTATTCCAATTCCATCATCCTCCACATATATCTTTATTTCATTACCTTCATTAACAGCTCCTATCCTTATATTTTTTGCTTTTGAATGAGATATTGCATTTCCGATTAAATTTGTGATTACTTCACTTATAAGCTCTGCAACAAATATTTTTTTTCCATATTTTTTATATTCAATTTTGATGCCTTTTTCTTTCGCCTCTCTACCATATTCTTTTATCAAATCTTCTATAAATTTATCAACATCAAATTCCTTTTTTTCCCAATCCTTTTTTAAAAACTGCAACTTTCTCACACTATCTATTATCTTACCCGCAGATAAAGCAGAATTTAAAGCAGCCTCAACTATCTCGCGGTACTCAGTGTGTAGTTCTTCATCCCTCAATATTTCAAGATATCCAATTATAAGCTGTAATTTATTTGCCACATCATGGCGCAGGAGAGCGTTGAAAAATTCTGCTTCTTCTTGCGCCTTCTTGAGGGTTGTTATATCATGGATGATGCCATCTATATATTCTTCATTTCCTTCTTTTACAAGGGTTGCATATTCATTTCCTATAACAATGCTTCCATCTTTCCTTATATATTCAACTTCATAATTTTTTATCGAGCCATGCTTTTTTAGTTTTTCAATAAAATTTTTTCTATCTTCGGGATTTTTATATAATTTTTCAAGATCCATATTTTTTAGCTCTTCCTCGCTATAGCCAAAAAATTCTTCCAATGCTCTGTTTGCTTCAATAAGCTTTCCTTCCTTAACCCTATATATTCCTTCAACAGAATTTTCAAAAATGCTCCTATATTTTCTTTCTGAACTTTCCAGTTTGTTTTTTATTTCGAGATTTTTAATAGCGGTAGCAAGAATATTGGAAAAAATTTCAAGCAATTTTATATCCTCTTCAGTGAATCCATCAATCTTTTTTTTCTCAACATTTATAACCCCAATTACTTCGTCCCTATAAATAATGGGCACTGCAACTTCGCTTTTCATTCCTTTTGCCCCCTCAATATATCTTTTATCCTTAGATACGTCTGCAACGTATATTGTTTTTTTCTCTTTTGCACATGCTACAGTTATTCCCCTGTCTCCATCTAGCAATAATGGCTCCTTTAATTCAAATAAACCAACAATTTTAACTTCTTTTAGCTCTTTTCCTTCTTTCATTAGCAATTCAAAAGCATCAAAGTTAAATACATTTTTAAGTATAGATGAAAATAATTCATATAGCTCGCTATAGGAATTTGCAAGCATTAGTTGCGAAGAGAGCTGATACAATCCAATTAGTTTATCCATCATTTTTTGCTAAATGTTTTGTTGTATAAAATTCTTTTTGAAATTTTGGGAGTTATTTCATCTTGGAAAAGAAATGGTAGAAGGAGCATGCTTGCTTTAAAAGAGGGGCACTGGTTGCAAAGAAAAAGAGAAAAACTGAGAGCTTCATTTCCTTTATCTTTTCATACTGAATTTCTATAAAAGATAGCATCCTATTTATTCCAAGAGATTTTAACCATTTTTTCCTTTCTTTGTAAAACCCCTCAAAGTTTATCTCATTTTTTTCTAACTGAAAAGGGATTTAGGAAATTCTCGAGGTTAAATAGCTGAAATAAAAAGCCAGCATACAAGAACATTCAAGATTGTAAGAGGAATTCCAATTTTTGCAAATTCAACAAAACCAATTGTTGCACCTCTCTTTTCAGCATTTTGAATTATTATAACATTGCTTGCCGCTCCCAAAATAGAAAAGTTGCCTGCAAGCGTCGCCCCGCCCGCAAGCGCCATCATCTCCTTTATTGAGCCTGATAGCATTGGTAGATAAAGGGCAACAAGTGGAACATTTGAGATAAACTGACTGAATATTACACTTACGAGGAAAATTGCCTCAATTGATGTGCTTCCCATCATTTTTTGGAAAAAGCCACTTTCCCAAGCACTTTTTGTAACTATGAACATTGATGCAAAGAAAATTAAAGTATGCCAGTCAACTTTTTTAATTATCTCAACTCTTTTTTTGCTAAATATTAGGATTGGCAAACAAGCAAATATTGCAATGTATATAAGCTTTATTTCAATGCCAGCAAATATAAGCAATATTTTCAGAATTATCATAATAAGAATAATTAAAATTGATATCTTGCAAATTTTAGAAAGAGTTGAATCAATTTCAAATTTTTCTTCGATGGCAAGTAAATTTATTTCTAATTTTTTTCTCCAGAAAATTTTCAGGATTATATAGGCTATAAAAATGTTTATTATCGATGGAATAAAAAGATATTTTAAAAATGTGAGAAAAGGATCAGGAATTTTTTCTGCAATTAAAAGATTTTGAGGATTTCCTATAGGGCTTGCTGTGCTTCCTATAGTTACAGCAAATGCAAGCGTTAATAAAAGTAATTTGGGCTCAATATTATATTTTTTTGATAAAATAAGCATTAGGGGAGTAGCTATAATAGCTATAGTATCGTTCATAAGAATTGCTGAAAGAAAACCCATAGTGAATAATATAAGAAGCAAAAGTTGATCAGCGGATTTTATCCTTCCGAAAAATTTATTTGAAAAATCAGCTAGATAGCCGCTTTTTTCTAAAGCTGAGCCAACAACAAACATTCCAAAGAGAAAAATCATTACATCAACATCTATTGCTTTTAAAGCATTTATAGGAGAGATTTGTTTTGTAAGCAACATAGCTATTGCACCAAAAAGCATTATCTGCCATATCTGAAGCTTAATTTTTCCTATTCTTCTTACCGCTATTAAAATGAAGACTGTTGCAAGTATTATTATTGAGAGCATGAAGTAATATAATTAAATATTTAAAAACAAGAGCGTATAAATATTATGCTAAATGAAAAAATGAAAAAGCTTGAGAAAATTTTAAAAGATATGAAACGCTTTATTGTAGCATATTCTGGAGGGGTAGACTCAACTTTTCTTTTAGCTATTTCAAGAAAAGTTGTTGGAAAAGAAAATTTGCTTGCTGTTATTGCTAAAACAGAGGTAGCAAATGAGGAGGAAATTGATGAAGCAAAAAAATTATGCTCCTTTCTTGATGTTAATTATGAAATAATAAGCTTCTCCCTTCTCGATAATAAAGAATTTTTATCTAACCCAATTAATAGATGCTATATTTGCAAGAAAATTCTTATAAAAAAATTAAAAGAAGTTGCTGAAGAAAAAAATTTTAAATGTATTGCAGATGGAACAAATGCAGAAGATAGCGAAGATATAAGATATGGGATTATAGCAAATTATGAAGAAGGAATAAGAAGTCCTTTAAAAGAGGCTGGATTTAAAAAAGATGAAATAAGATATCTATCAAGAGAAATGCATCTTTCAACATGGAGCAAGCCCCCCAACGCCTGCCTTGCGACGAGAATTCCATTTGGTGTGGCTATTAGTATTGAGGCGATAAAAAGAATTGAAAAAGGGGAAAAATTGCTTAAAAATATGGGATTTAATGTTGTTAGACTTCGTGACCATTTTCCAGTTGCAAGAATAGAGTTAGATGAAATTGAGAAAATTTTAAAAGAAGATGTAAGAAAAGAAGTTATAAAAGGGATAAAAGAGCTTGGATATAAATTTGTTACAATTGATTTAGAAGGATATAGAGCTGGCTCTTTTTATAAAAATTAATTTTCTGCTGCTTTGTTGAACAATTAGTGAAAGGTTCTTTAGTCTTTGTTTTAGTTGTTTCTCCAAATATTCTTTTAACTCCTAATAAGAATGTCTCTGCAGCCCAATGTTCTTTTTTGCTTTCTTTACTAAGGGTTTCAACATTTTTCCATCCTTCATCTGTTATTTCTATAGCGAGTAATTTCTTTGTTTTTACATCCACAGCGATATGCACTTAATCCATCCTTTCATCC
>JAWAYL010000029.1:0-13020 GCA_038818725.1 Thermoplasmatota archaeon
TTCGCCTGCCTCCCTTAGCTGTAGAAGATTTTTTTCCAGATTTTTCTTTCTTTTTTCCTTTTCTTTAATTTCAGCTTTTTTCTCATTTATTTCAGAATTCAGTTTTTCTATTAAATCATCTATCTCCCTTATTTTTTTATCTATTTCATCGATCTCGAAAAATATTTTTTCATATCCTTCTGTTTGGATGACAATTTTCTTTATTTCTTCCTCAATTCTCTCAACTTCTTTCTCTTTGATCAATAAATCTTCTTCAATTCTCCTTTTTTCCCTGTATTTTTCCAAGATGCCATCCATTCTTTCTTTTACAATAGAAATTCTATCATATTCTTCAGCAAAATTTTTTATTTCTTCATATTCTCTTTTCTTTGCTAAAATTTCTTCTCTTTCTTTTAGCTTTGCTTCTTTTATTTCAAATTTGCTTTTTATTCTTTCTTCAAGCAATTTTTTACTACTGATGAGCTCTTTAAATTTCTCCGCCTTTTCTTTTTCTTTTTTTCTCTCTTCTTCTATAAATTTAAGTTCTTCCCTTAATTTTTTTATTTCATTTTCAATTTCAGTTTTTTTACTGATGAAATAGTTAAAACTATTAATTTTTACTTCTAAACTCTTTTTTAAATCATCGAGATTTCTCAAATTTTTTTCTATCCAGTCAAGAATTTCCTGCTTATTTCTTCTATCTTCCCTAACCTTTTTTATTGCATCATCAAGCAAATCAATTCTAAGCATTTTAAGCATGCTTTTCTTTCTTTCAGAAGGTGATTTATTTGAAAGAGCGTTCAATTCCTGCTGTTTTGCAAATATAGAAGTATAGAATGATTCGCAGTCCATACCTATTTTTTTCTCAAGAAATTCAGTAACAGCAGCTGGAGAAGAAGCCATTATGCTTCCATTAACCTTTACTCTTGCATCTGTTGAAAAATTTTCACTCATTATCCTAGTTACTTCATACACATTCCCCCCCATTTCAAACTTCAAATTCACCCAGCAGTCATCACTCGGCGCCGCCCACTGCGTCTTTATTTGCCTTTGCTCTCTATTCCTTAAAGCCTTGCTTCCATATATTGCCCAGCCTATTGCCTCTATTATTGTTGATTTGCCAACGCCATTGTTTCCAACAAGCCCAATTAATCCTGTTGGAAAATTTATTTCCACATCTCTAAATTTTCTGAAATTGTGCAATCTAAGACTTATAAGCTTCATCCTTTTGCCTCTTCAAGATATTTAAGTGCTAATTTTTCCATTTCTTCCTTTTCCTCTATATTCAACTGGCTTATATACTCTCTCCACTCTTCTTCAATGCTTCCAATTTTTGTCTTTCCCTTTATGTTTTCAATTTCAACAAATTCATGAGAAATTTCAAAATGAAGTGCAACTGAAGTCAAATTTTTTATTTTTTCCCAATCAAGCAATTTGTATTTTTCCCTGCTTATACTTTTGAATTCTATTCTTGCTATTTTCTCCTTTATATTATATTCTTTAATTCTTCTTAAAAATTCTTCCATTATTTCATCTGCTGAAATTTTATTACAATCTATTTTTCCTAAATCAATCATACCCCTTACTTTCAATGGAATAAAATTCATTTCTAATTTATCAGAAATATTAACTTCATAAAATCCCTTTATTTCGCCCGCTTCTTTAAATGAAAAATGCTCTGTTGAGCCACTATAATAAGCATTTTTTGTTACCTGCACACCTTTATGATAGTGTCCTAGAGCAATATAATCAAATTCCTCTGAAAGATAGCCGGAAGGGATAATCTGCTCATTTAAGTCACCGCTTCTGAAATCCCTTATTCCAACAATTCCGACATGCATAGTAAGGATATTTATAAAATCTTTCTTTATCCTCAAGTTTTCTATATTCTTCTTTAATTCTTCATTTGAAAAGCAATGAGGAATTGCATGTATTAATGCCCCACCAATTTCTATTTCTTCGAGTTTTCCTTTATATACTGGATAAATATATGGGATGTGCTCAAATATTTTTAATATGCTACCCGTCTCCCTTAGTTTTGGTGTTTCATGATTTCCTGATATTACTATAAATGGAATTTTTGCTTCAGATATACGAAGTAATTGTTTTATTGCAAAAACTATTGCTCTATTTGTAGGACGCACACTATCAAAAAGATCACCTGAATGAATTATTATATCTGGTTTGTTTTCTAGAGAATAATTTACAAATTGCTCAAAAGAATTATATACATCTATTTCTCTCTGGTTTAAGCCATCTTGAGCTATCTTATGATAGGCAGAATAACCGAGATGTGTGTCTGAAACATGAAAAATCTTCACGAAAGTTAAATGAATAAATATTTAAAATAATTTTGTATTAAGGTTGTGATTAAAATGGAAGTAACGGACTTTGTTAATATGCCTGTTTACACAAATAAGGGAAAATATGTTGGAGAGGTGAAAGAAGTCCTTATTGATACAGAGGGATGCAAAATAGATAAGCTTATAATAACAGATACAAACAGAGAAATTGTTCCCAGCGGCGTAGATATAGGCGTGCCTTACAGATGGGTATCTGCAGTAGGAGATATAATAATTCTGAGCTATATGCCAGAACGGGTTGAAATGCCTGAAAGAAGCGAAGAAATCGAAGAAAAAAAATAAATATTAATTAAATGATAACAGATATTGAGGGATAAAAATGAAGAAAGAATTGCTGTTTGTAGGGATATGTTTTTCGATTATTTTAGCTAGCAATAGCTCTGCCATCTCTTGGGGTAAAATAGATGCAACACCTAGTTCATCAATAGCTTATGTTGAAAGATATGGACAGGAAGAAATTTCCCTTGATGTTGTATATAGTCCCTATCTCCTTGGGTTTATGCCGATATATGTAGATGTGAGCGCAACATATCCTGATTGGTTAACAGTTGCATCAAATCCTCAAACATTTGTACTCAAGCCAGGGGAGCATTATACAGTAAAAGTGCTATTAAAGGTGTCTAAGCATGATGTTGTTGCGGGCACTTCTTCAACAGTTGAAATAAGTCTTACAGGAAGGCTTATAACAGGTGGCGCCCTCCGCCAGATAGATGAGGCAAAGGTTACTCTTGTTGTTGGTTATAATCCCTTTACAGAAATTGCAATAAGGTCTGTCACTCCTATTGAAAGAACTGCTCCAGATAGAGAGCTAACATTTATTGTTGAAGTTGTTAATTATGGTAATTCGAGAGTTATTGTAAATTTATATCCTGAAAAGGAACCAGATGGGTGGAATTATGTTATAAGTCCACCACAGGTTGTAATAGATCCAAAAAAAGCAGGAGATGAAACCTTTCCTTATGAAACTGTAAAAATAACATTAACATCTCCTCATGGGACAGCAATTTCATATCATAATAAATGGCAAGATTTTGCTATAAGTGCAAAGGCAACATCAGAAACTCCATACTGGGTGAAGAGAGGAGGAACATGGAGCCGCTCAACGGAAGAAATAGAGCTTGTAAATACACATACTGTAACTGCCTATTTCCTAGCAAAAAATAGAGGATTTTATATTCCAGGGTTTGACTCAATTCTTCTTATAGCAGGCATTTTCATTGCATTTCTCTTGTTAAGGAAAAGAAAGTAACATGCGATCTTTTTTTCTTCCTTTAACTTTTTTTCTATTCTCCACAACAATTTTTATTCCATTATCTCATGCTGAAGAAAAATATCCATTTCTTATAAATTTGAGAATTGAAGCGGTTAATGAATCAATTGCTGAAATTGAGCCGCTCGGCTCTTATTGGTTTAAATTCAAATTTTATAATGGAGGAAATTTTCAAAAAAATTACTATGCATTTTATGTTAAATTCAGTGTAGAAGTAAAAGGAAGTGGCTGGCGGGCGTTTGTTGAGCCAGAATGGACTTATTTTTATCCAAATGAAACAAAAATAGGATATGTGAGGGTTATTTCATCTGAAAGACCATCAAATTATGCATACATTACTCTGCATGGTGAGTTATATGATATATGGGGAAATGTTCATCCTGCAAACTATACATTTCAGGTTAAATCATCTGCTTACCATACTTTTGATGTAAAGATGGAAAAAAATTATATAGAAGCACAGCAAGAACAATCTTATAGCTTGGGAGTTAAAATAATAAATTATGGAAACTACGAGGAAAGATTTTCGATTATAATTGACTATTGCCCGCCTGGCTGGCTGGCTACAGTTGCGCAAAATCCAGTTGTAATTCCGCCAAAAGGAGAGGCAACAACTTATTTAAGTTTCGTTGTCCCTCATGAAAAAGTATATCTGCAGAGAACTGTGTATTTTATTAGGTATAGAGTTGATGCTATTTCAAGTGGTTCAAGTAAAGTTATGTCTGTTGTAGTTGTTCTTGAAGGGTGTCATCTTACGCTTGGACAACTTGTTGCCTTAGCAAGTTCAATGCCTTCCTTACTTATTCTCGTGGCTTTGGGATTTGTTTTTTACAGGAGAAATAATTTATGTACATATGTTCCAAAAATGTGGATTGAAGAAAAAGAAGAGCTATCAAAAATGGGAAAGGAAGAGAGAAAAAAGGTGAAAAAAGAATTAAAAGAGGCATGGAAATCTGCAATATATTTTTGCAAAAATCAAATTAAGGAGGAAAAAGAAGTTAAGAAGCTGGAGAAAATTGCAAATAAAAAACAAAAAAAGCTCGAAGAGAAGATAGTTAAAGGATATAAAAAAATGAATGATGATTTAAAAAACGCATGGAAGGAAGAATGCAAGAAAATAGACGAACTATATGAAAAAAGAAAAAAGAGGGTAAAGCAAGAAATACAAAAAATTTATCCTCCAGAGCCAAAAAAATTTGATATTCCAGATATCCCAAAATATGAGATAAATAAAGAAAAATTTGAGATAATTGAGCCAGCCAAAATAAGAATTAAGGAATTGTTTGATAGAATGGATAGAGATAAGCTTTCTGTAGAAAGAGAAATTTTGAAAATAAGAGAAATTGGGGATGAAATAAGAGAAAAAATTAACATGGATTTCGATTTAATCGAAAAAATGAAAAAATGAAGAAAATTCTGACTGCTTTTGCCATTTTTTTGCTTTTAGGATGTATTAAAAACGAAGATATGGATAAAGATGGATTGCCGGATGAAATTGAAAAAAGTGGATGGCGCGTTACAGTGATTGGTGTGAATAAAACTCTTACAAGATATAATGTTAGTTGCGACCCATCCAAGGCAGATACAGATGGAGATGGATTAACCGATTTTGAAGAAAGTCCCTATTCAGGAACTCTTTTTCCAACCGATCCTTGCAAGGCAGATACAGATGGAGATGGATTAACCGATTTTGAAGAAATAAAAATTTTTGGAACAAATCCAATCAACGGAAAAGATGATATAGATAACGATAATGTATGGTGGAGTAGCGATTATGAAGAAATAATTTTTTATAGGAGCATTGGGGTAGATATTGAAAAAGTAAAGGAATATATTCGTAACCCCGATGTTGATGGAGACGGAGTAAAAGATGGAGAGGATATAGATCCTTTAAGAAATTTGAGTGTTGATGTAGTTATAAAATCTATAAAGATTAAATCTGATATGGGAGATAGCGATGCTCTTATAGAATTGGTAATAAAAATTTCGAGTGGAGTAGATGATTTGCAAACAGATATAATGTATGTTTTACCAAATGAAAGTTTGGCCTTAAATCAAACCTTCCATTTAGATTTAAATGATAAAGGCAAACCAGGTAATGGAACAAGTCCTATATGGATAATACTATATGATATGGATATAAAAATTACAGAAAAAAATTATAACGATTATGTCTGGGATTATGATGTAATAAATGTGTATGGAAATACATCTTTTCATAAAAACTTAAAAATACCAGATGATTGCATGGTATATCATATAGAAGGAATAGATGGAGAAATAGTTTTTGAAATAATTGATGCTTCAAGTTTGTAGAGAGGAGAAGCCTTCTACCATTTCCCAATCGAAATCGAAGCTATTTTGGCCAAGCTCTAGAGCTTTCTCATAGCTCTGTTTTCTTCTCCTCTCACAAAAAGCATTGGCTAAATCAAAAGATTTGAAAGAACGTTGTTTTGTATCTTTGCTTTGCATCTCCTCTCATGAAAACCAATTTATTTATATATCTATTTTATTACCCCTTAATGGCAGAAAAAAAGAAAAAAGATAAAACATGGTATTGGCTTGTCAGCCCGCAAATGTTTGGAAAAGCGAGAATTGTAGAAACATTAGCTGATACTCCAGAAAATCTTTATGGAAGAACTGTAGAAGTTTCTATGCAAGAGTTAAGCGGTGATTTTTCGAGAGCCCATATGAAATTAATTTTTAAAGTAAAGGAAGTGAGCGGGCTTGAAGCATATACTGATTTTGTAGGCCATACAACAACTACAGATTATGTGAAAAGAATAGCAAGAAGACACAGGGCAAAAATAGATGGAGTATTTGATGTTACAACTAAAGATGGAAAGAGAATAAGAGTAAAGCCATCTGCATATGCTCTAAAAAGACTTCAAACTTCGCAAAAAAGTGCGATAAGAAAGATAATGAAGGATGTTATTGAAACGATGGCGAAAACAAATACTTTCGATGATTTTGTAAAACTTATGCTTGATGGGGAGATGGCTAAACAGATATATAAATTATCAAAAATAGTATATCCAATTAAGAGAGTTGAGATTCACAAATCTGAATTGCTTGAGCAAATAGAAGTTAAAATAAAGGAAGAGGAAAAAGCAGAGGAAAAAGAACAGGAGGAAAAGATAGAGGAATCAAACTAATTCCTTTATTTTTTCTTTTAATTCCTTTATTCCATCCATTGTTTTGCAGGAAATTTTAATATAATCAGTTTTTCCACCACTTAAATCAACTTTATTTTCCACAACAATAATCTTTACCTTAAACATTTTTTTTATTTCTTCGAGAAGATTAAATTGGTTCTCCAGAGGATAGCCACAGTGCATTGAAGCATCCAAAACAAAAATTATTGCTTTTGGCAGATATTTAAGAGCAACTAAAGCTTGCTTCTCTATCTCATTTTTTTCTTCAATTGGCCGATCCAGCAGGCCTGGCGCTTCAATGATTTGAATTTTCTCCTCTTCATAGCCTTTATTAATGTAGAAATGCCCCACAACAAGACCTTTTGTTGTAAATGGATAGGGAGCAATCTCTGGTTTTGCAGTTGAAAGAATCGATAAAATTGAAGATTTTCCCACATTAGGATAACCAGCTATTACTATTGTTGATATATCTGTAGATATTGATGGCATTTTAGAAATTTTTATTCTCGCATTTTCAATAAATTTTAAATCTTCATCTACTTGTCTTAGTAAAGATGAAATTCTCCCATATAATCCAGTAATAATTTTTCTCGCATCTTCTCCTTTTCTTATTTTTTTCATTCCTTCTCTTGATATAAGTAAAATTTTTTTTCTTGCCCACTCAACAGATGAAAGAGATTTTTTTATTTTATTTATCCCTATAAGCAAATCAATCAATTCATAATAAAAAGGATGGAGATTATCAAAACTTGGAAAATCTCTAACATATCTTTTAAGAGAATCATTTAATGTTTCTCTTATTTCTTCAATTTTTTCTAATCCTTTTTTCTTCTTTGCTCTTCTGAAAGCTTTTTCGATAAGTTGCTCAGCATTCAATATTTTTCCTATTTTCCACACATACATATAATATCAAAAGAGATATAAAGCTGGTGGATTATTTGTCTTGTGAGAAAGATTATAATAATTGCAATAATTCTTGCGCTTATTCCGCAGGCCTGCGGGAAGGTGCTTTATGTGGGCAGGGGAGATTATGAAAAAATACAGGATGCAATTGATGATGCAAATTTTTTTGATATTATAATAGTTTATCCTGGAATCTATAATGAAAATATAACAATAAGCAAACCAATTTCTCTAGAAGGGGAAAATGCTGTAATCAGTGGAGAAATTTTTATTCTTGCAAATAATGTAAATGTTTCAGGGTTTATAATAAATAATTCAATTTTGGAGGGAATTTCAATAAAAGGAAATAGAAATGTTATAAAAAATTGTAGCATATTTTCAAATTCATATGGAATAAAAATAGAAGGAGAGGAAAATGTTATTTCAGATAATAAGATTTTCAAAAATGGTTTTTATGGGATATATTTATACTTTTTCTCTAAAAATAATACAATAACAAAGAATGAAATATATGGAAGCAAAGTGGGGATTTATATAGAGAAAGCTACAGATAATATTATATTTGAAAATGTTATAAAGAATAATTCGGCAGGTATGATAATTCAGGGAGGAGAAAATAATCTAATAAGATTAAATAATTTTTCAGGCAATTTAGAAGGAATTCATATATGTTGCTATAGCAAAAACAATACAATTTTTGAAAACAATTTTATTGGAAATTCAAATCATGTTTATTGCTATGCTGGAAAAAATATATGGAATTTAAGTAATGGGAATTACTGGGATAATTTAAGCGGTAATATATTCTTCATAGATGATAAAAATATCGATTATTTGCCTTCTAAATTTCCATATGAAATAGGAAATTTTTCTTACAGAATTTATATTTTCTATCCTGAAGAAAATGCAACTGTTAGTGAAAAAATAGTTATTCATGGAATGATTGAGAGAGATGGCATAGTAAGAATAAAAATAGATGGTGGCGAGTGGGAAAATGCGACAGGAATATATTTATGGTATTATGAAATCGATACAAAAAACCTTAGTAATGGAAAACATGAAATATATGTAGAATTTGAAGGAAATATAGTAAGCAGAACAATATATGTTAAAAATAAAAAATCAATTCCATCATTTGAAATGTTTTTAATTATATTGGCTTTTCTCCTTATTTTCAAAAATAGAAAAAATTATTTACGAAATAATCATTAAACTTATGGAAGGATTTATAATTTCTGATAAAGTAAGGAAAACAATTTTTATTGAAATTGCTTCTGGAGAAAGCTCAATAGCAAGAATAGCAAAAAAGAATAGAATAATTGAAAGTGTCGCAAAAAATGCTTTAAATGAGCTTATTGAAAAAGGAATTATTGAAGAAAAAAATGGGGAATATAAGCTAAGTGAGGAAGGAGCTAAACTATATGGAAAGCTAAAAGGAAAAAATCTAATAGAATGAAGGGAATCGTTTGTAGTGGCAAAGGAGAAGGTAAAAAATACATTGCAATGAATGAATATAAAAAGCAAATAGAAGAAAAATTTAATTTTTCTCCTTATGAAGGAACACTTAATCTTAAATTAAGTAAAGAAATTTTTGATGATTTGAAAAATATCCAAGGGATAAATCTTCATGGATTTAAAAAAGATAGCAAATTTTTTGGAAGTGTGAAATCCTTTCCAGTTGAAATCTTTAGAAGGAGATGCGCCCTCCTTATGCCTACAAAAAGCAGGCACCGCAATATCGTAGAGATTGTTTGCGAAGAAAAGCTGAAAAACGGATTGAAAGATGGGGATGAAATATCTTTTACTTTTGAGCCTTTTGAAAAGAAGGGATTGGAAATACAATTTTTTGCCCTTCCTCACGAAGGAAAAGAGGAGGCAAGAATTACAGTTTATTATGACCCGCCATTTTTAGAAGGAAGAAGAGATTTGTATTGTGAAAATAATGAAGAAGCATATTTAAAGAGATTTATAGCAAGAGATGTTGCTTCAATAATATTTGAAGGAGATGGAAAAGAAGAATATAAAAAGCTCTTTGAATGGATTAAAACCAAAGGTTATTCAATTATTTCCCCATTAAGAAAAATAAAATATTCCTGCCTTAATGAATGGCAAATTGAGATAAAAATAAAAAAGGAGTAAATTACCATTTTTAAGAAAAAATATAAGTATATCTTTATTATCCAATTTTATGAACATATTCATTGAAAATCTCAATAGTGTGCCAGTAAAAAATCAAAAAGTAGAGATTGTTGAAAGAAAAGGAATAGGACATCCAGATTCAATAGCTGATGCTCTTGCAGAAAATGTTTCACGAGCTCTTTGCAAAGAATATCTTCAAAATTTTGGTTATATAATGCATCACAATACAGATGAATGCCAGATTGTTGGCGGGCAGAGCCAGCCAAAATTTGGGGGAGGCGTCATAATTGAGCCAGTTTATATTTTGCTTGTTGGAAGAGCAACTTCAATGGTTGGAAATAAAAGATTGCCAATAAGAGCAATTGCAGTTAAGTCAGCTCATGAATACCTTGAAAAAAATTTTCCAAACTTAAATGCTGATACAGATGTAATGCTTGATTGCAAGATATGGGAAGGTAGCCAAGATTTAAAAAGTGTTTATGACCCACGCAAAAGGCTTGCAAATGATACTTCAATTGGCACTGGTTTTGCTCCTCTAACTGAGACAGAAAAGCTCACATATCAGATGGAAAGGTATATAAATATAACTCTTAAGAAAAGGTTTCCTGAAATAGGAGAGGATGTAAAAGTTATGAGCTGTAGAACAGAAAATAGAATAAATATAACTGTTGCTATTGCAATGGTGGATCGATATATTCCAAATGCAGATCATTATATAAGTGTAAAAGAAGAAATTGCTGAAGAGCTACTAGACTTTTCAAGAAAATTTACTGAAAAAGAAGTAACTCTTGCAATAAACACTGCAGATGATTATGAAAAGAAAATTTTTTATCTAACAGTAACTGGTTTATCAATGGAAAATGGAGACGATGGCTCAGTAGGAAGAGGAAATAGGATAAATGGGCTTATAACTCCAAATCGCCCTGTGTCGCTTGAGGCTGCTGCTGGCAAAAATCCTGTAACACATGTTGGAAAGCTTTATAATATATGTTCTCAGAGAATAGCTGAAGAAATTTCAAAGAATTATAGCGTGGAAGAGGTTTATGTTAAAATGGTGTCACAGATAGGCAAGCCGATAACTGAGCCGCAGGCGATAAGCATAGGAATTGTTGGCGGGAAAGTGGATTCAGGAGTAGAAGAAATAGTGAGAAGCCAAATGGAGAAAATGTTAAATATATACACTGAAATATTAGAAGGAAAAATAAATGTTTTTTAATTTCAGAGCTCTTTCTTTGCTGAGCTGGTAAATTGCCGCTACCAAAATTTTATATTTAATTTTAAAATCTATAATTAAATGTTTGTATCTGCTGGGGATTTGGAAAAATATGCTTATTGCCCTCTTTCATGGTGGCTTAGTAAAGAGCATAAAGCAGTTTATTCTGAAGGTATAAAGAGAGATAGAGAAATAAAGAATGAAATTATGGAAATAAGGGAAAAAGAAGGAAAAATAAAGATATACAATATTGCAGCAACTTTTTTTTCAGTATCTGCTTCAATAGTTGCAATCATTGGCATAATATTTTTATATTCACAGCTTGAAAGAATATGGTTATATCTTTTTTTAATAATTTCTTTGCTATGGCTCTTCAACTCTTCTTTCTTTTTTTATAAATCACTTAAAGCAATTGATGCAATAAGACCACATTATGAAAAAATAATCCTACTATCATCAATAGTAGCAATGATTATTGCAATTTTTGTGATATTATTTTCTCTTCCAAAAAATGAAAATTTAAGCAGATTTTTGGAAATACTAGCTTTATCATGGATAATTTCTGCAAATATATTTTTTTATAGAACAATGTCTCTATCTGAAAAAGTTGTTGAAAAGAAAATAAAATATATGCCACTTAAAGGAGAAATTGTTTATGTTGGAAAGGATAAACCATCTGAAGAATTAATTTCAAAAAATTATGGATTAAGAGGAACGCCAGATTATATAATGAAAATTGACAGCGATTACATTCCAGTTGAAGAAAAGTCATGCACTTTAAATTATCCTCTTTTGCACCATGTAATACAATTGATGGCATATTGCATTATTGCGGAAGAAAATTATGGAAATGTTCCTTATGGCATACTTCGCTATACAGGGAAGGAATTTAAAATACCTTATGAAGAAAAATGGAAAAATAGGGTAATCCAATATGCAAATTCAATGAGGAGAGATATTGAAAGAAATGAGGCGCATAGAAATCACAATAAAAAAATAAAATGTGACAATTGCCTTCGAAAGGAATGGTGCCCAGAAAAACTCGAATAAAAATATATATAAAATCTAATTTATGGATGGGCGTGTGGCCTAGCCAGGATAGGGCGGCAGCCTCCTAAGCTGCAAGCCGCGGGTTCAAATTTCAGCTTGCAAAGCAAGTTGTCTGAAAATCCCGCCACGCCCGCTTTTCAAAATCTTTAAAAATTCTTTTTTAATTTCATTTGGGCAACGGTAGTAATTTTTTACCTCCACATCTAAAAGCCTCACCCTTTTTTTCTACCGTTGCCCTCGCTTTTAAAGTAAAAATTAAATTCTTTTTGCTTTTTCCCTGATATGAAAAAAATTGCCTTGCCTGTAATTGCACTAATATTTTGTCCTGCAAGCTTTGCATTTCCAGAAAAATTTAGTTGGCGAGATATAGATGGTGTCGATTATACAACACCGGTAAAGAATCAAGAGTATAAAGTAGGGCCTTTTGGATGCGACTTATCAGAAGCACATCTTTTTTTCTGCAGTGGTGGAACATGTAAATGGGGAGTAAATGTTACTAATGCAGCTAACTATGTTGTTAATTATGGAGTTCAGATTGGAATTCGATTTGTTGGATTTACTTATGTAGAAGCAAATGTAACAAACGCAGAAAAAGTAGAAAGCATAATAGATGTGTTTGTGATTTAAATGATTTTTTCAAAGATATTTATCCTTTTTATTATTTTTAATATTACTTTTGAGGTAAGTGGCAGTGTAATGATAAATGAAGTATATTATTATGCCCGCCCTAATAGAAATAATGAGTATATATGCATAATAAATTCTGGAGAAAACGAAATATCTCTTGATGGATGGTATATAACAATTGATCCATCAAAAAATTTTAGTGAGCAGAGAAAAATATTTCTTCCAAGTGTAAATATAGGAGGAGGAGAAAAAATTTATTTAACCCAAAATGGAACATCTTTTAAAATGGAAACTGGTTTTGAAGCTAACTATGAATGGAAT
>JAWAYL010000030.1:0-12891 GCA_038818725.1 Thermoplasmatota archaeon
TATCTTCCTGGCTTTTTTCTAACAATTTTTTTCTTTACCTTTCCTTCAAAAAGTAATGATTCCACATCAATATCTTTTTTAGTATCAACCCTACCCATCACACGTCCTAAACATTTTCTTGGAGTTTTTTTATAAAAACATTTTATTTTTATATCTTTTCCCAATTCGGGAAATACTTTAAGGCATTCTTTAAGCCATTTTTCCTCTTCTCTTTCTTCAACCATTTTAAGGCTCTTCAATTAAATCAAATAAATTGAAATAATGACATGGTGTAGAAAAAGCAATTTTATCTCTTTCAGCAAAACTTACAACAAAATCTCCTGTTTCAGGGCAAGCAACCCACATATTCCAAGCTCTATTAAAGCTTGTTCCTTCAGCAAGTTTTATCAAAATTTTTAAAATTAAATCTGTATCTCCTCTATAAGTGCTCTGGAAAAGGTTCATTGAATTATTTAAATCAAAATTTCCATAATTTTCCTCTACCATCTTGCTTACCACTTTATAACTTCTCCATATAACAAAAAATGGGTCATTTTCAGTAAATATTCTTATAAAACCTGCGACCCCAGAAGGATCGTAATGGCTTCTTTGTGTGGCTGCAAGCTCAGGGGAAATAAAGAAATTTGTCCTCCTAACAACTTCTCTTATTTGCCAGAAAGGAGGGATTGCTTCTACAGCACTATCATGTGTTCCAACATAGTAATGGTTAGCTGTTACTTCAACAACGTAGCCAATAGGTATCTTACAATCTGATACAATAAAATTCCATCCAGCTGTGCCATTTTTTATCAAATAATCTATCGCTTCCTCAATCCTTGATGCATGGTCAAGCACCATCTGAACTTTAATTAACTCTGGTGTGCCATAAAAAGTTGAATCATTACTCCAGCATGTCTGCATACCTATTGCAATTCCCTTTTCATTAAACCCGCCGCCTCCATGCAACGAGCCTACGAAGGATGGCGAGACAGATGCGTAACCATTTTTTGGTTTTCTCACTATAAGAACAGAATTTTCATGAACATATTTTCCAGTTATAGGGTCTTTTATATTCATTGGCAGATCGAAGCTTCTGAAATGATAAAGCTTGCCATCAGCAGTGGCATTTCCCCATGCAGAAATGCCAAAGCAACCCATTCCCCAAGTTACAACTGTCATATAGGCAACAGCCACATCCTCAAATTTTATTTCTGCACCATCTGCAATTCCTCTCAATTCTTCAATATACTCCTCTGGAATGTAATTTTTTGTAATATTCCACATCGCAAGTAAATAATTATAATTTGAACATTGATTCAAAAAAGCTCTTATATTTTCTTTTGTCTCATTTTTCAAAAGAAAACCATGCTGATAACCCATTTCATAATTTGTTCCACTTATATGCAAAACTTTAATTCCTTCCATTTCTTCAATCCATCCTCCATCAACATTTTTATAGCTAAAACTCCCACTGATGAAAAATGCAATCATCATTGCAAGGATAAAAGATAAAAGCCATCTTTTTCTCATCATGAAAATGGATATAGAAACAATATTTAATTTTTATCAAAATTTTTTCAGACTACCACATTTGGTAGTTAATCTGCTATATTCCTTCGCTATTCTTCTCTTGATGAAAATATTTATGGCTACTGCAACATCTCTCAAGAAAATCTAATAATTGCATTCCATCCTCTTCTGTCATTTTTTCACCTTTTAAAACATGGAATGCTTTATTTTTGAAAAATTCGCTAAGTTAACAGCACAGTGTAAGTAACAAAATCTTTATATATTTGTTAAATATATATTGTTAGCAAAAAGTTAGCATTGGTGAGAAAAATGAAGGAGAAAAAAATTTGGTTTGGAAACAGCGGAATATCTGAAGTAGTTGGAACTATATTGCTTCTTGCAATAGCAATAAGTGCATTTTCAGTTGTTGCGATATATGTTTTTTCAATAAATCAACCAGAAAATACTCCAAATGTAACCCTCGTTGGGTATATAAATGAAATGGAGCATGTAATAATAGAGCATAAAGGAGGAAAAAGCCTTGAATTGCAAAATTTGAGAATTGTGATATGGAAAGGAGAAATAAAAAGTGAGCAATATTCTTTTGGTCCGGATGGTAATTTAATAGGAAAGAATGCCACATTTAAAGGAAATGAAAATAATAGATGGGAAGTAGGGGAATATGTAGATATAAATGCTCCCGCTGTATTTGGAAATATAACTTATTGGCAGATAAGTGGAATTATTGTTGATAGAGAAAGCAACTCAATTATTTTTTCTGGGGTGCTTCAGCCGGGAGTAACAGACTATCTCATAAAATCAGATGATGAAATAGAAAATGCCGCAGATTTTACCTGGACGCCGCAGCCAGCCTGCGTTTATGCTCCTGTGCAATTTATTGACCAATCAAAATATCAACAATATATAATTTCTTGGAGTTGGAGTTTTGGGGAGGGAAATACAAGTAATCAGCAAAATCCAAAACATAACTATTCACAATCAACAACATATACAGTAACATTAAATATAACATATCCTTCTTCAATAGTTGCACCTGGAGTAAAAAACTGGGATAGTTGTAGCAAACCAGTTTATGTTTCAGATATTCCCATAATAAATTATAGTCCAGGAACAGCAACAACAGGAGATCCATATACTTTTTCAGCAGAAGTATTTGATACAGATGGTGTTTCCTCAGTATATGTTGAGTACTGGTTTAATGGTGGCATCCATACAAATGTAAGCATGGGGAAAAATGGAAATATTTGGGAACATACAATAGATATTCCGCTAAATAGTTTAGCCACACTTTATTATATTATTTCTGCAAAGGACATTTATGGTTTTTGGAATAATACATTAATAATTCCAGTTGAAGTAAAAGATAATGACCCGCCAGAAATAGTTGATTATTCTCCTTCAAGCGGAACAACAGGCGATGCTTATACATTTTTAGTAAATGTTACAGATAATATAGATAGTGGAAATGGTATAACAGTCCTTATAAACTGGTCTCATGGTTCAAAAGGAGGAAACAATACTGCTACTTATATAGGAAATAACAACTATACTTTGACAATAACTTTAGATAATAATTCAGTAAATAATATGGTTTACATTATTTATGCTATTGATTCTTCTGGAAATGCAAATTCCACAAATCAAAAAAGTGTAACAGTTTCAGATAATGATCCCCCAATAATTACAGACCATAGCTCTCAATGGGCTTTCTGGGATGATGATTATGTATTTAATGCTTCAGTAATTGATAATATAGCAGTTGCTAATGTATATGTAATTTACTGGATAGATAATGGAACACAAACAAATAAATCAATGAGTTTAGTTGGAAATTATTACACATATACCTATCATATCCCTGCAAGCGGAACTACTTTATATTACAAATTTACTGCAAGAGATACATCCAGCAATTGGGCAGAGACAGCGGTTTTTAGCAGAACATTATACTGGGGACATGTATATAATGTAGATCAAGACAAATGGTATAATGAAATATATGATGCAACAGATGATGCAAATCCAGGAGATACTATTTATGTCTATCCAGGGACATACCATACACATGGAAGCGGTAATCAGGATATTGTTATAGACAAAAATGGTGTGGAATTGATAGGAAGAAGTTCTCCTGATACTATAATATTGGTTAGCCAGCAAGACGGAATAACTGTTACTGCATCAAATGTTATTATAAAAAATATTACCATGATAAAAAATGCAAATTCTCCGCAAGGAAAAGAATTTAAAAAAGGAATTTATCTTAATGGAGCAAGTAATGTAACAATTGAAAATTGTAATATATCACAAGCTGCTCAATCTGCTATTTATATTACTTCAAGCCATGATATTCTTATAAACAATTGCACACTATATAAAAATTTGCAGCATGGAGTATATATTGGCGGCGGCTCATATAACGTAAATGTTTCATTCAGCCGTGTATATAATAACTCTGAAAACGGTGTTTTAATAGAGCAATCAAACAGCAACATTATATATAACAATCAAATACATAATAACAGTAAAGGAGTGTATCTGTATAGAGCTCTTTATAACAATGTAACCCAAAACAATATTTACTGGAATGACGAGGGTATAACTCTTCAAGGAACGAATCAGGAAAGAACAAAATTGAATATTATATATTTAAATACGATTCATCATAATCATGATGGCATATTTTTTGTTGAATATTCAACAAACAATAACATTACCTATAATACAATCCACAATAATACTCGCACCTCTTCTTTAGGATATGGAATCCGGATAGAGTTTATAAACAACAAGGAAAATAATCAAAACTACATTTACAGAAATAATCTTATAAACAATCAAGTAAATGGCTATGACGAATGTAACAACAACTGGGACGATGGAACGATGGGAAATTACTGGAGTGACTATACAGGAAGTGATGGTAATGGTGATGGAATAGGAGATACGCCATATTCAATTCCTGGAGGAAACAACAAAGATAATTATCCTAGAATGAATCCGATATAATTATGAAAAAGATAATAAAAATTAGATTCCTTTCATATTTTATTGCAACATTCTTAGTAGTTGTATCATTTTCAATAGTAAGCACTATTTATGGAAATGCAAGTATAATACATGTAGGAAACGATGGTTTTACAAGTATCCAGCAAGCAATAAATTACGCCAGCAACGGAGACACAATATTTGTTCACTCTGGTATATATTATGAAAATATTTTCATAAATAAGAATATAAAACTGATTGGTGAGAACAGAGAGAGTGTAATAATAGATGGAAATAAGATAGGAGATGTAATTCACATTGAGAGTTGTTCTGTAGAGATAGAAAATTTTACAATAATGAATAGTGGAATGAATGAAGGAGATGCTGGAATAGAAATAAGGTCGGCGACTAACTGCTATATTAATGGTATAGAAATAAAAAACAGCTATTATGGAATCTATATTCTTTTCTCTAATAGCATATATATTCAAAAATCTATGATAATGAATAATTATTACGGAATATTTGTAATATTTTCATCCCTGATTAGTATCTCTGAAAATGAAATATTTTATAATTATAGAGATGGAATTTATGCACAGGTTGTTGAAAACGGGCAAATAATCTTAAATAAAATATCTGGCAATCTAGAAAATGATTTATATATTAGAGCTTCCGATAATATCAACATAAAAGGGAACAACATATCTTCTTCCGGAAATGGTATCTGGCTTATTTTATCAGACGAAAATAACTTGGAGAATAATATTATTGCTGGAAACGAAATTGGTTTAAGGGTAGATAATAGTAATGACAATACAATATTTTTCAACAACTTTTTTTCAAATTCTAGGTTCAATGCAAGAGATAATTCATTAAATTTCTATGATAATGGGAGTGTAGGAAACTACTGGGACGATTATGATGGCTACGATAGCGACGGCGACGGAATAGGAGATATACCTTACGATATTTTCCCAGGAAATAATAAGGATTATTTTCCTCTTATGAATCCAACAATTACTGATACAATTCCTCCAAGAATTGAGAGCATTGATATATATCCTTCTATACAGGAATTAAATGGTTATACAAATATTACCGCAATTGTTAAAGATAATTTAAAGGTTGGAAATGTAATAATAAATATAACTTTTCCAGATAATACATCTTTTGTTGCTAACATGAATCCAATTTTTGGTGATATTTATTTTTATATTGTTAATTGCTCTATGTATGGCAATTATAGCTTTTTCTTATTTGCAACTGATTTATTTAACAACACTGATATTTCTTCCTTATATAATTTTTCCGTAACACTCCCGCAAGAATTGCCCAAAATATCAAATGTAAAAGCATTGCCAAGTGTGCAGGAATTTCCAAAATCAGTAAATATATCTTGCTATGCAAATGATAATGTAGGTATTGGCACTGTAAAAACAATAATAAAAAGAGGAGATATCTTGGTTGGGAATTATACAATGGAAGGAATAAACATAGATGAAAATGGAAATGGTTTGTATTGTTATTATTTTATTCCTCCTTGTATTGCTAATTACTCCTATTTTATATGGACTGAAGATATAAATTTAAACAGAAATAATTCTTCATATTATAGTTTTTCAGTAGTTGATACAACCCCCCCTGAGATAAAAAATATCTCTGTTAGTCCAGAAATAAAATGTGTTGGAGAATGGATTAATATTTCATGTGAAATATACGATAATCATCAAGTAAATAATGCATACATTGAATTTTATTTTCCTGATAGCAGTATACTAAATAAAACAATGACAAGAGAAAATAACACATTTTTTGTAAATCAATCCCTGTTTATTAATGGAACATATAGATTTAAGATAATTGCAAATGATTTCAGCAATAATTTCAATAATTCCTCAATTTACCAATTTTTTGTAACTTACCCCCCAATTGCAAATTTCTCTTTTGAGCCAGCAAGTCCAACCGATTTAGATAATATCACTTTTGATGCTTCTTTCAGCTATGATATCGATGGAAATATAGTAAATTATACTTGGCAATTTGGAGATGGAAGCATTGCTTATGGAGAAATTGCTCAACATCGCTATTGGGATGATGGAAAATATACAGTAAAGCTTACAGTATATGATAATGATGGAGCTTTTTCAAGTATTGAAAAAGAAATTAATGTTTCAAATGTAATTCCTTTTGTAAATTTCACTTTTGAACCAGAAATTTCAATAGTAGGTGAGGAAGTTAGCTTCTATGATTTATCAAGCGATGCAGATGGAAGCATAAAAATATGGGAATGGGAATTTGGAGATGGAACAAATATATCAGGTGGAAAAGAAGAGCATAGAAATCCAAAGCATATTTATAGAAGAAATGGAATTTTTTATGTAAATTTAACTGTTTATGATGATGATTATGCAAAAAATAAAACAAGCAAGCAAATAGAAGTTATAGATATATATCCCCCTTCTATAAAAAATTTATCCGCATATCCAAATCCTCAAGAAATAGGAAAAGAGGTAAATATTTCATGCGATATTTTTGATGATGTTGAAGTAAGTGAGGCGAAAATAAATATAATTTTTCCGAATGGCGAGCAAATAAATGAAAGCATGCTTTTTGGCGAGAAATATTATTACAAAATTCAGTGCAGCCAGCAAGGAAATCATACCTTCTTTATCTTTGCAAAAGATGCAAGCAACAATTCCAACATTTCAGAATCAAAAAATTTTACCATAATTGTCCCGCCTGAGCCACCTCATATAGAAAATATAAGCTCGCCAGCTAGCGGGCAGTATGGCATGCCATTCAATATTTCCTGTTTTGTTTATGACAATGTTATGGTTAAGGAAGTAAGAATAGTTTTTTCTCATGGCAATTTTTCGATGAATGGGATTTTTGATGAAAATGGAAATGGAATTTATTATTATAATTCAACTTTTGGTATGGGCTTGCACTCTTTTTTTATATATGCAGAGGATATAAATGGATTTTTTAACATATCTGAAAATTATTCATTTGAAATTGTTGATACTATGCTACCTTTAATAGAAAATATAAGTTTTGAAGAAATCTGTCAGCCAGGAATAGTAAATATATCCTGCGATGTTTTTGATAATAGAGGAATAAAGGAAGTAAAAATAAATATAAATGGAATTGAAAGAAGCATGAGCAATTATGGAAATATTTTTTATATAAATGAAAATCTTTCGAGCGGAAATTACAGTTTTTATATTCTTGCTGAAGATTTATCAAATAATACAAATTCAACATCTTTCTATAATTTCGTTGTTACATATTTTCCGCTGGCAAATGATGATTCTGCAATTACAGATGAAGATAATCCAATTTTAATAAACGTGTTAGAAAATGATTATGATATAGATGGAGCAATAAATGAAAGCAGTATAATAATAATTCAAACTCCTTTCAATGGAAATTTAACAGTAAATGCAAATGGAACACTAACATACATCCCGCATGCAAATTATTATGGCCACGATTATTTCACATATAAAGTTAAAGATAATAGCAACGCATGGAGCAATATTGCAACAGTAAATATAACAATAGTCAGTGTAAATGATGAACCATTTGCAAATTTTGAATGGCAACCATTAAATCCTAAAATTAATGAAACCATCTATTTTTTTGATTTGAGCTATGATATTGATGGCTTTATATTTTCATGGCTATGGAACTTTGGAGATGGAAATGTTAGCTATGAAAGAAATACAAGCCATAGATATAATACCAGAGGGATATATATTATTAGTTTAAAAGTAATTGATAATGAAGGGAAAAATTCAACTATTTCAAAAGAAATTTATGTTGGAGAAGAAATTTTATTTGCAAACTTTACTATTCTAAATGAAAATCCTTGCTCAAAAGAAGAATTAAATTTTATTGATTTATCCTACGGAGCAACATCCTGGCTTTGGAACTTTGGAGATGGAAGCATTTCTTATGAAAGAAATCCGAAGCATATTTATTCAATAGGAAGTTATTATAATGTAACTCTCACAGTTTTTAATGGAGAGAGAAATGCAAGTATATCAAAAATTGTTCCTGTAGCAACCAAAATAGAAATAGTTAAAAATGAAAGAAATGTTGTTAATTATTTGCCATGGTTTGGAAATGAAATAAATGCTTCTCAAATTGCTCAAATTATAGGAAGTGATATAATGCCTGTTGGAAGTGTTATAAGCAAATGGAATGTTAGCAGTGGAGCATTTAATAGCTATATAGTTGGAATATCTCCTCCTGAATATGATTTTAAGGTTTATCCATATGATGTGGTTGTTTTAAGAGTTGCGAAGGGCGGATATTTCATAGAAGATGCATTTCCTATAACAAGCAGGGTTGTTAATATTACAAAAAATGATAAAAACGTTGTAAATCATGTTTCATGGAGTGCTTTTTATTGTATAAATGCTTCTCAAATTGCTCAAATTATAGGAAGTGATATAATGCCTGTTGGAAGTGTTATAAGCAAATGGAATGTTAGCAGTGGAGCATTTAATAGCTATATAGTTGGAATATCTCCTCCTGAATATGATTTTATAATTTATCCTGGAGATGCAATTGTTTTAAGAGTTGCAAAAAATGGTGAATTTTTAATTGAGGTGATAAAATGAAAAAAATAGGAAGTGTATTTGTGTGTGTGTTAATAATAATGACTAGCATGAGCAGTGTTGGCTTAGATCAGCCATTTCCAGTATTTGGCTATATAAAAGATTCTAAAGGAAATGCTGTTTCTGGGGCAGAAGTAATTGTAAAAGATTTAACAAGAGGAAAGCAGATGAGCGTCTATACAAATGAATATGGCTACTACCAGGCGGAGCTTAGCAACCTGCCAGAGTGCCAGAATGGTGATCTTATAGAAATATACTGTTCTTATAACAATGAAGATAACAACAGAACATTTGTGCTGGATTTATCTCTTCCTTCAAAAAATGTTAGCTTTAGCTTAGTTGGGATACCATATGTAAAGACACTTAATGCGGAAAATATAACAAGCAGTTCAGCAAAATTAAATGGTGAGCTAATTCATCTAAACGATACATCATGTCAGGTATGGTTTGAATATGGAGAAACAATTTCTTATGGCTATTCAACAGCTAAACTTACATATTATGGCCCAGCTAATTTTTCATCTATAATAAGTGGGCTTAAACCAGATACAACATATCATTTCAGAGTTGTTGCAAAAAATAGCAGAAAAACATTTTATGGAAATGATATTACATTTAAAACATCTCCTTCATTGCCAGAAGTAACAACAAATGATGCAATTGACATTTCATATAGTTATGCAACTTTAAATGGTTACTTAAATAAAGTGGGGGCGAGCAGTTGCGAAGTTTGGTTTGTTTATGACAATGTTTCACATGATAAAATAGAGGATTATAAATACAATACATCTCATATTATAAAAACATCTCCTTCCTCATTTTCCTCAAAAATATCAAATCTTGAAGTAAATAAAACCTATTATTTCAGGGCGGTTGCAAAAAATTCGGAAGGAATTGCATGTGGCGAAGAAAAAAATTTTACAACAAGTGTTATTTTGCCATCTGTTGTAACAATTTCTGCTGAAAATATAACAAGTAATTCAGCGTATCTTAAAGGAAAAATTGAGGATAGAGGAGGAGATGAATGCTGCCAAGCATGGTTTGAATATGGAGAAACAACTTCTTATGGATTTGCTACAAATATTTTATACTTGAATAAAAACGAAGAATTTTTAATTCCTATTGAAAATTTAACAGCTGGTAAAACATATCATTTCAGGGCTGTTGCCAAAAATAGCAAGGGAATTTCTTATGGCAGTGATAAAACCTTTAAAACAAATTCAACAAAAGCCACTGTCGAAACTTCTATTGCAAGCTATGCAGTAATATTGACTGCAAATCTTATTGATACAGGAGGCGAAGTTTGCTATGTTTGCTTTGAATATTGGAAAGAAGGAAATGAAACAATTTATAGAACAGAAGAAAAAGCAGTTAGCTCAACAGGAATTTTTGAAGAAACTATTTCTGATTTGGAATGCAACACAAGATATTATTACAGAGCAATTGTAAGAAACAGCCAAGGCATTTCATATGGAACAAATCTCTCTTTTCTTACAAGCTCTGCGCCGCCCGCCCCGAGAGTAGAGATAGGCGATGCAATTCCTTCATATAATAATGCTTCGGTTGAATGCTATGTTTCTCTTATGAGCAATGATTTTTGCTATCTGTGGTTTGAATTATGGAACGGAAAAAAGATATCATCGGAGGTCATGGTTTTTGAAGAAGATGGGTATTTAAATTATACATTTGAAGGGCTTGAAAGTGGAAAGGAATACTTTTATAGAGCAATTGCAGTTGGTTCAGATGGAGGAATAGGATATAGCGAGATAAAGAATTTTTTAACTATTGAAAAGGAAAATCATGAACCATATATAAATATTTTACATCCAAAAAATAACTCGGTTGTGGACGCTCAAACTTCTTTAATGGCTGAAATATATGATGAAGAAAATGATATGATGAGTATAAAATTCTGCATAAATGATGAAACTTTTGTTTTGGACTCAAGAAATGGAATTGTAAGCATAAATGTGTTTCTTGAATATGGAAAAAATTATTCTTGGCATGTGGAAGTAAGTGACGGAAAAGGAAATGTTTCGTCTCCTATATATAATTTTAGAACAAGAAATGAAATTGTGGTTGATTTTACAAACTCATTTATCTTTGAAAAAGAAGCAGCATATTTCAACGATAATTCGCAAGGAGAAATAGTTTCATGGCTATGGAACTTTGGAGATGGAAATGTTAGCTATGAAAGAAATACAAGCCATATATATGAAAAAGTGGGAATTTACAATGTAACTCTTACAGTAACTGACATATATGGAAAGACAGCATCAAAAGAAAAAACCGTAAGTGTTTTTTCAAGAGGTGATGCAAATATGGATGGAAATATAAATGCTCTTGATATAACAAAAATACAAAGAATAATTGCCCTGCTTGATGAGGCAACGATGCCGGCGGATTTAAATATGGATAGTATAGTTAATTTAGAAGATGTTGCGATTTTAATAAATAAAATACTGGGAATATGAAAAAAATAGTATTTCTATTAGCTCTTTTTATTCCAATTCTTGCAAAAGGAAATGTATTTATAGAAGCTCCTTCAGTGATTTTGGTTGAAGAAAATTTCTATTTATATGTTAATATTCAAGATGTTGAAATGTTTAATTCCGCAGACTATTCTATTTTTTATAATTCATCAATTTTTATGATAGAATCATTGGAAAACGGCAACATCGATGGCACTGAAATACCTTGCATTTATTCTATAAAGGATGGAGAAATCAAAATTGTAAGCAATCTATCTCTTTCTGCAGTAAATGGCTCGGGCTACCTTTCAAAAATAAAACTAAAAAGCATTTCAAATGGCTCATCGTATATCTCAATAGATGGCAATTTAAGCAACTTTTATGGAAACAAAATAAACGTCTCATGGTATGGAAAAGAAGTAATAGCCACGCATACTCGCCTGGAAGTAGAGGCGCCCGCCATTGTTGCGGGAAACTTTTATGCATTTATTAATGTATCAAATGTGAGTTTCTTGAATGCAATGAATTTTTCTCTAATTTTTGATAGATATTTTCTCGAATTTGTTGAAATTGAAAATGGTAGCATTGAAGGAAATGAAGTTTTTGTTTATTATATGGAAACTGAAAATGGGTTAAAAATAGTCGCCCTTACAAATGCAAGTGGTAGTGGATGCATAGCAAAAATAAAGTTTAGGCCACTAACTCTAGGGATTGCAAGTATTAACATATCAGATGTTACACTGAGTGGATTTTATGGAGAAATATTTGCATATGTGATAAACAAAACAATTTTAATATCATCTAGCCCACCTGTTGCAGTTGATGATACTGCAACCACAAGTGAAGATGTGCAAATTTTGATAAATGTAACAGAAAATGATTATGATATAGATGGAAGCATAGATTTAAGCAGTATAACAATAACTCAAGCTCCATCTCATGGAAGCTTAACAGTTCATTCAAATGGAACAGTAACATACACACCAAATGCAAATTATCATGGCTCAGATTCATTCAAATATAAAGTAAAAGATAATGATGGAATATATAGCAATGAAGCATTTGTAAATATTACAATAGGAAGTGTAAATGATCCACCTGTTGCAGTTGATGATAGCTATACTATTGATGAGGATGCGGTTTTGAATATTTCACTTCTTGGAGTATTAGCAAATGATAGCGATGCAGATGGAGATAATTTAACTGCTATTCTTTTAAGCAATCCAATCCATGGAAGCTTAACATTAAATTCAAATGGCTCATTTGTTTATATTCCTTCTTTGAATTATTATGGC
>JAWAYL010000031.1:0-12464 GCA_038818725.1 Thermoplasmatota archaeon
ATATTTATAAATATGAAAATGGAAGCATTGTTTTTGAAGATTGGGACAGCAATGGAAATGGGATATTTGCTGAATGGAAAGGAATGAAAAAAGATAAACTTGATTTGATGCCAGATGTTTATGTTGGCAGAATAGCTTGTAAAAACAAAATAGAGTTAAAGGATGTGATAGATAAAATCATTGATTATGAAAATAATGCATGGGGAAAAGAATGGTTTAATAAAATGATTGTTGTTGGTGGAGACAGCTGGCCAAATGCTGGCGACCCTTACTATGAAGGAGAAGAGGAAAATAAAGCAGCTCTTGAATATATGCATGGTTTTGAAGCAATAAAATTATGGACTTCTCTTGGCACACTTACTGGGCCAGAAGATGTTATAAATGCAATAAATGGAGGAGCTGGCTTCCTTTTCTTCGACGGACATGGCAATCCAATGAATTGGGCAACACACCCACCGCACAGCGAAGAATGGGTTGATGGCCTCAGTTTAAGAGATATGAATAAGTTAAAAAATAAGGGGATGTATCCAGTTTGTGTTGTTGGGGGATGCCATAATAGCCAGTTCAATGTAAGCATTATTAATCTTTTCAAGATATGGAATATAAATGAATGGTATAGCTATGTTTATAAGGGAGAAACAGCTTATGAATGCTGGGGATGGAAAATAGTGAGAATAAAAAATGGAGGAGCAATAGCAAGCCTTGGATATACTGGCTTGGATTACTTTGCAATTGGAAATGAGGATGGAGATAATTTGCCAGACTGCATTCAATACTATTCCGGCTTCTTACATGTAAATTTCTTTAAGGAATATGCAAGCGGGCAAGATATTATTGGAGTTATTCATGCAAATACACTTATAAGATATATAAATACACATAATGTGATGAAAGATGAAATTCATTGCAAGACAGTTCAGGAATGGGTTTTGCTTGGAGACCCAACTCTTAAAATAGGGGGCTATAAAGAATAGATTATTGCTGATATAACTATAATCAAAAATGCAGGGGGTAGAAGAAGCTTATATAAATCTATAAATTTTGGCTTGAAATATTCATATGTTAATACAAGACAGGGATGAATTGGAGAAACAAGATATCCAATAAATGATGAAATATATAATAAGCTGACAAGCTTGCTGTTAGAAATAAAAGGAGATAATAAAGGATAGAGAATTCCTATAGCAGCTAAATTATTTGCTGTAATTGCTCCAACTAAAAATGGAATTGTTGCTAACATTAAAACTGGATTAAAATTTGAAAGATAGGAATATATTATTTCTGGAGCATTTACTGAAAGTATCATATTTTTTAAAAGCATTATTTCAAATATTGCAATTAGCAAGCTTATCGAAGCTGATTTTTTTAAAAAATAAAGCTCTTTCTTTTTAGATATTATAATTGCAAGAAAAATTCCTACAAGCAAAGAAATGAGAAAGGATAAATAGGTAGGTATAAAATAAGATAGAACTATTGCCATTGAAACAGTTAAAAATATAGGAATAATTGCAAAATAATTACCTTCTTCTTTTCCTTCTCTTTTATTTGAGAATTTTTTAACAACAGGAAATGCTATAAAGAAGCTAAATAAAAAAATTGGAAATTGCATCAAAATCAGCTTATAAATACTCACATCAGATAAATCAGAAATAAGTACGAGAGAGGTTGAAATTGGCAAAATCAAGAACCATATATGGCGATACCATAAATTAACAAAAGTCAGTTCATTTTTTTCACTTCCCTTATCTATAAGTGGCGCGCTCATCAGCGCCCCGCCTGGCACAGGAAGCATGCCCAGCAGGGATGGAACTGCAATAACCAAGCCGCGATAGGAAAGCCTTTGGCTTAAAAAATTTAATAGCTCTTTCATCGCACCCCCTTCCTGCAAAATTGTGGCTAACAAATTTATTAAAAAAATTATGATTATTAAAGCTATTACTGTCCAATCTGTTGCAGTTCTATATAAATTTGTTGGCAAATTTTTGTAGTCAACTATTGAAAGAATTACAATCCCAGCAAAAATTGAGACTGCAAAATTTTTTCTTTTAGCAACGAGAAATACAATAGCTGAAAATGAGATTGTTATTGATAATAAAATTGCTAAATTATTCATATTTCCCTTCTTTTTCCTCTTCCGAGCAATACTACCCTTGAATCCGCTCTTTCTTCTTCTATTTTATAACCTATTAATTCACCCAATTTTTCTGCAAAATTTCTTATTTCTTCATGGCTCGGCATATTATTGCTATGCATTCTCTCCTTTGAATATCCAACACGCATATATCCTTTTGGCTCTATAAACCATGCTTCACTTTTTTCATCTATCTTTGCGTATTCCTCTTCATATCCAAGATTCCAGTGCCTAACTAAGGTATGCCTTATTACTGTTCTTGTATTAAGTGAAGGAAGTAATTCAATTGTTTCATTAATTTTTTTCCACCCATCCTTAATGAGAGGACAGCATAGCTTCTTGTATATTTCCTCATTTGGAGCGGCAATTGTAACATATATTTGTTTTGGCAATGTATCCATTTTTTCAATAAATTCTGGATTTGTTCCATTTGTTACAAGAAAAGTAGTCATTCCTCTCTTATGGCATTCCTCAAAAAATTCACTTAAAAAAGGATATAGTGTTGGCTCTCCTGTTAAAGAGCATGCAACATGTTTTGGTTCAATTGCTTCTTTCCATTCCTCAACATTAACTCTTTTATTCCCTTTATAGCCGCTGAGTAATCTTCTCTGCTCTTCAATACTCTTTTCTAATATAAATTTCGGATCATCCGCCTCCTCTTTCTTCATTTCCTTTAGTGTCAGTCCCTGGAAGCGCCAGCAGTAAAGGCACTTATGTGTGCAATGAAATGCTGCTGGACTCATCTGGAGGCATCGATGGCTTTTTATTCCATAAAAAGTGCTTTTGTAGCACGGTATTTTTTCAACTAGTGCTTTTTTTAGCCAATGGCAAAGTTTCACAGCTGAGTGTTTTCCAACTATTGCATAACCTTGCTTTTCCAGGATTTCTTTCACATGTATAATTTTCTACCAATTTATTTTTTTACCTTCCGTTAAAATTAAATCTTTAAAAATTTTAATATTCATGAAAATTCTTATGCATGTTTGCTGTGCTCCATGCTTTGTATATCCTCATAAAAGATTAAAAGAAGAAGGTCATGAAATAACTGGCTATTGGTATAATCCAAATATTCATCCCTACATGGAATATAAAGCAAGAAAAGATGCTTTAATTAAATATTCAAAAATTGAGAGCATTGAGATAATTTTTGAAGAATATGATTTCTTAAATTATCTGAAACAAATAAAAAATTTTGAAAGACCAGATAGATGTATAAATTGCTATGAATATAGATTGGATAAAACCGCAAAATATGCAAAAAACAATGGTTTTGACGCTTTTTCAACAACATTGCTTTCTTCCCACAACCAATATCATCAAGAAATAAAAAGAATCGGTGAGGAAATTGGAAAAAAGCATGAAATAAAATTTTATTATGAAGACTTCAGAGAAGGAATAAATCAAGCGAGGGCAATTACAAAAGTTTATGCACTCTATACTCAAAAATATTGTGGTTGCTTAATAAGCGAGTGGGAAAGATTTAAAGAGTAATGGACCGGGCGGGATTTTCGTTGCATTTCGAACCCGCGACCTCCTGCTTGCGAAGCAGGCGATCTTCCACTGATCCACCGGCCCATTAAAAGTTTATTTTGGATACACTTCTTATTTTATCTCCTTCAGAGAGCTTTATTAATTTTACTCCCATTGTGTTTCTTCCCTGCCTCCTTATATCAGAAACCTTTATTCTTTCAACCA
Source organism: Thermoplasmatota archaeon (assembly GCA_038818725.1). Classification (GTDB taxonomy): domain Archaea; phylum Thermoplasmatota; class E2; order UBA202; family JdFR-43; genus JACIWB01. Next base: position 3,827 of record JAWAYL010000031.1, read on the forward strand.
TCCCTTGAGATGTTGATATTAAAATTTCATCTTCCTCTTTTACAGATAAAACACTTACTACTTTTCCATTTTTCTCACTAATTTTTATTGTAATTACTCCTTTAGCTCCTCTTTTTGTAATTCTATACTCGCTTATACTTGTTCTTTTTCCATACCCTTTTTCAGTTACTGTAAGCAAATCATCTTTTCCTATTTCAAGGGATATAACTTCATCATCTCCTCTTAATTTTATTCCCCTCACACCTCTTGCATTTCTTCCCATAGCCCTTACATCTTTCTCATTAAAAATGCAAGCGTATCCATTTTTTGTTGATAGAACTATTTTATCGTTTTCCTTTAAAATTTTAACACCTACAATTTCATCTTCTTTGAGTTTTATTGCAATCAATCCGTTTCTCCTTATATTGATGAAATTTTTAAGAGGAGTTTTCTTAACAATTCCTTTTTTTGTTGCAAAAATAAGATAGTCATCAAAACTTTTTATTGGTAAAATTTCTCTTATTTCATTTGACTGAAGCAAATTTATTATTGCCCTTCCCTTAGAATATCTATCTCCTGGCGGAATTTCATAAGCTTTCTTTTTATATATTTTTCCATCTGATGAGAAGAAAAGTAATGTATCATGCGTCGATGAGATAACTGTCCTATAAACAGCATCCTCTTCTTTTACCTTCATTCCCAAAATTCCTTTTCCTCCCCTCCTCTGTCTTTTATAATCTTCGAGTCTCATTCTTTTTATATATCCTTTATCAGTTAAAATTATAACAACATTCTCTTCTGGAATGAAATCTTCTTTATCAAATTCACCTATCTCTTCAATTATTTCAGTTCTTCTTTCGTCACCATATGTTTTTTTAAGATAATTCATCTCCTCCTTAATTATTTTGTAGATCTCATTTTCGTCTCCCAAAATTTTTTTAAGCTTCTCTACCTCATTTTCTTTTTCAATTTTTTCCTTATTTATTTCATCTGTTTCAAAAGAAGTTAATTTTGAAAGTGGCATCGACATGATTTCTTTTGCCTGTGTTTGAGAAAAATTAAATGCTTTTATCAAATTTTCAATCGCCTCCTTACTATCTTTTGATTTTTTTATAATATTAACTATATCATTTATATTTTCAAGAGCTTTTGCAAGTCCTTCAAGAATATGCTTTCTTTCCTCAGCTTTTTTAACATCATATTCACATCTCTTTCTTATTATATTTTTTCTGTGTTTTATATATTCTAGAATCATTTCTTTTAGGTTCAATATTTTTGGAACACCATCTACAATTGCAATATTTAGAATTCCATATGATTTTTCAAGCTGAGTATGCTTGAAAAGCTGATTTAGAACAACTTCGGCATCAATACCTTTTTTGACCCTTATAAATATTCTCAAACCGCTTCTATCAGATTCATCTCTCAATTCAGCGATTCCTTCTATTTTTCCCTTTTTAACTAAATTTGCAATATCTTTAATCAATTTTGATTTATTTACTCCATATGGAAGTTCATTTATTATTATGCTATCTCCTTCAATTTTCGTTTTTGCTCTTATTTTTATTATTCCTTGTCCTTTTTTATATGCATTTAATATCGCATTTCTTCCATAAACTATTCCCCCAGTTGGAAAATCCGGTCCTTTTATATATTTAAATAAGTCTTCAATTGTTATATCTGGATTATCAATTGTTGCCAATATGGCATCAACAACTTCATTTAAGTTATGAGGGGGAACTTCAGTGGCCATCCCAACCGCAATTCCTGTTGAACCATTTACAAGAAGATTTGGAAGCATAGAAGGTAAAAATTCTGGTTCCTTTAAAGTGCTATCAAAATTATCACGCCATGTAACAGTTTCCTTATCTATGTCTTTCAGGATTTCCTCGCTTATTTTAGCGAGCCTTGCCTCAGTATATCTCATGGCTGCTGGCTCATCACCGTCGATGCTCCCAAAATTGCCCTGCCCATCTATAAGAGGATATCTCATTGAAAATGGCTGTGCCATCCTCACTAATGCATCATAAACAGCTTGGTCACCATGAGGATGATATTTTCCAAGAACATCTCCAACTATTCTTGCTGATTTTCTATATGGCTTGTTATGCTTTAAACCCATTTCACTCATTGAATACAATATCCTTCTATGAACAGGCTTTAATCCGTCTCTTATATCTGGCAAAGCTCTTCCTATTATTACACTCATTGAATAATCCAAATAAGAAGTTTTCATCTCTTCTTCAATAGCCCTTATAAAAATTCTTTCATCAGATATCAAGGTTCATCACTTCCTTTGCATGCTTTCTTATAAATTCTCTTCTTTCCTCAACATTTTTTCCCATAAGAATTGTAAATATTTCATTTGCCTTTATCGCATCTTCTATTTCAACTTTTTTAAGTATTCTCCTGGAAGGATTCATTGTTGTTTCCCAAAGTTGTTCTGGATTCATTTCTCCCAAACCTTTATATCTCTGGATTGTTGCCCCATCTCCAGCTATACTTTTCATCTCTTCCTCACTATATGCATAATATTCCTCATTGCCTTTTTTTATCCTGTAAAGAGGTGGTTGAGCAATATAAATGTAGCCATTCTCAATTAGCTCCCGCATATATCTGAAGAAAAAGGTAAGGAGGAGAGTTCTTATATGAGCGCCATCAACATCTGCATCGGTCATTATAATTATTTTTTTATAATTTATTTTCCTTATATCAAATTCATTACCTATGCCAGTTCCAATTGCAGAAATCATTGCCTTTATCTCTTCATTTTCAAGCAATTTTTCAAAAGTCGATTTTTCAACATTCAATATCTTTCCTTTTAAAGGCAAAATCGCCTGAAATCTTCTATCACGGCCCTGCTTTGCGGAGCCGCCTGCTGAATCGCCCTCCACTATAAAAAGCTCACATTTGTCAGGATCATCTTCAACGCAATCCGCTAGTTTGCCAGGCAATGTTAAAGATTCGATGTAATTCTTTTTTCTCGCAAGCTCTTTTGCTTTTCTCGCTGCTTCTCTTGCTCTCGCTGCTTGCAAAACTTTTTCTATTATTTTTCTTGCAATTGCTGGATTTTCTTCAAGATAAGCCATCAGCTTTTCATAAAACATTGTTTCAACAATTCCCTTTACTTCACTATTCCCAAGTTTTGTTTTTGTCTGTCCTTCAAATTGGGGATTTTCAATTTTGCAAGATATTATAGCAGTTAAACCTTCTCTTACATCTTCTCCATTAAAAGTTTCATCGTTCTTGAAAAAATTCTTTCTCCCATATTCATTTAAAACTCTTGTAAGAGCAGATCTGAAGCCAGATAAATGCGTCCCTCCTTCTTTTGTATTTATATTATTCACAAATGTTAAAATATTTTCAGTATATCCATCATTATATTGAAATGCTATTTCAATTTCAGCATTATCTTTTTTGCTGCTGAAATAAATTATTGGATGAATTGGGTTCTTATTCTTGTTTAAATATTCAATAAATTCATATATTCCTCCATCAGATTGAAAAACATCTTCTCTGCCATCTCTTTCATCATAAATTCTTATTCTTAAACCTTTATTAAGAAAAGATAACTCCTGTAATCTTTTCCTGATTATATGATAGTCAAATGTTAAATTTCCAAAAATCTCTTTATCTGGAAGGAAAGTAACTTTTGTTCCCGTCTCCTTTGCTTCTCCAATAATTTCAAGCGGCGAAATTGGCTTACCTTTATTATATTTTTGCCTATAGATTTTTCCATTCCTTCTTACTTCTACTTCAAGCCATTCTGAAAGAGCATTAACAACACTTACGCCAACGCCATGCAGGCCGCCAGCAACTTTATATGCTCCTTTCTCAAACTTTCCTCCTGCATGAAGCTTTGTCATAACTACTTCTATTCCAGATAAACCATATTCAGCATGTATTTCAGCTGGTATGCCTCTTCCATTATCCTCAACAGTTATACTTCCGTCCTTATGGATTATAACATCTATTTTATTACAATATCCTGCAATTGCCTCATCAACAGAATTATCAACAACCTCTTCAACTAAATGATGCAAACCTCTTTCATCTGTTGAGCCAATATACATTGCTGGTCTTTTCCTAACTGCTTCTAAGCCATCTAGCACTTTAATTTTATCTATTCCGTATTCTTCAGCTACCATCTTAAAAGCTAGTGAATTTTCTTCTCCTCTATTTTAATCCAACATTCTTGGCAATAAAGTTTTCCGCACACAGGGCATTCATAAACAAGCCCCTTATAATTTGGATCAAGCATATTTTTTCCACATATTGAGCATGATACCTCATCCTTATATCTCTCTCTACACTCCTTACAAACAACAACATCAGGTGTTATAAGGCTTCTTATTCTTTCTCTTCTTATTTCCTCTTCATTCATTTCCATCCCAAATTGAATATAACTATAAATATAAATTTTGTCATTTGTTGTGTGGAATAATAAATTGATGTTGTAAGCCTTTTACAACAACAATTTTTAGGAAATTTTTTGTTTTTCTCCAAAAATAAATAACAATTGCACAAGTTTATCTGAAATTTACTATATCTTACAAAATAATAGCGGAAGATAGTCCTGTAACTGAGGAGGAAAAAATAATAAAATAATTTCAATTGAATTATCATGTCGAGCATAATTTCCAATGCATTTGCCTACTATAAATTCATCTTCAATTAAATCCTTCCATTCTTCCGCTGTTATTGAGTAATCTACCCTAATAAAATACCATAAATTGTACAAAAGAGATATGAAAAGGAAGAAAAAATATCTTATGATAAAATCAGCAGTTTTTGTTTTAACCATGAAATTATTTTCAGCATAATTGAAATAGCAAAAAGGTTTAGCATCTCTATATTCCATTAATTTCTTTATTCTATTTGTCTTTTCCATTGGTGCAATATATTTTAATCCATGTTTTTCAACCACATTCAATACTTTACTATCTGCAGAGAAACCTTATTTCTTGCATGCTTTTCTTTGCTCTTTTACAACCATTTTCTTGCCCGAGCCTGCAATCTCTTTTCAATTTCATAGTTGGGGGGCACTTAAATTTATATTTCAAAAAAATTTAATATCGTGGAAAAAACAGGAGTAACAGATTTGCCACTTCATTATGGAAAAGCACCCGCATGGCTATATAAAAGAATGGTAAAGCTAGCCGATGCCATTTCAGCCATTATAATTGAAGAATATGGAGAAGAAAAACTTCTTGAATTACTCTCCAACCCCTACTGGTTTCAGAGTTTTTCTTGCGCGCTTGGATATGACTGGCATTCTTCTGGCACCACTACTGTCACTTGCGCCTGTCTCAAAGACGCGCTTGTAAATCATGGAATAATGGCAGCGGGCGGGAAAGGGATGGCGAAGAGAACGCTTGAAGAAATTGAAAGAAAGGCTGGAGAAAATTACGAAAAAATAGCATATGCGAGCAGGATGACAGCGAAAGTTGATAGCGCGGCACTTCAAGATGGGTATAATCTTTATCACCATGTAATAATTTTTAATTCATCTGGAAAATGGATCGTAATTCAGCAGGGAATGAATAAAGAAACAGGATATGCAAGAAGATACCACTGGATATGGAAAATTAATAATTTTGTTGAAGAACCACATGCAGGGATAATAGGGAAAAAGGGAGTTGCTCTAAACATGACAGATAAAAAGAGCAAAGATGCAAGAAATGTTAGTGTTGATATTGTAAAAGAAAAACCTTCTTGGGTTTACAGACAATTTAAGAAAATCAAATTAAGCAAACCATATCAGTCAACGCTAGATGGAAAAATGGTCGCTTTTAGAATGCCTGAAAAAATAAACTGGAATGCTTTAAAAGAAGCATATGAAATTCAGCCAAAAAATTTTGAAGAAATGCTTGCAATAAAAGGAATAGGGGCATCAACTGTAAGAGCTCTTGCTTATATGTCTGATCTCATCTATGGCTGCCCTCCTTCTTGGAATGATCCTGTTAAATACTCATTTGCTGTTGGAGGAAAAGATGGAGTTCCATATCCTGTTGATAGAAAAGCAATGGATGAGGCAACAAATATTTTAATTCAGAGTTTAGAAGATGCGAAAATAGGAAAAAGAGAGAAAATTGAGGCAATTAAAAAACTTAAAATTCTTGTTGAATAACTATTCTTCAATTTCTCTTAAATAGACTTTTATATCTTTTTTTTCCTCTACTATATTCTTTATTTTTTCGTATAAAAATTCTGGAAGATTTTTTGAGATATAATCATTTGAGAGAGAAACTAAATCAATTTTTGAATAATTTTCGTAAAGATCGCACTCTTTTAAAATTTCCTTCAATTTAATTTCATCCTTAAAAGATATGTTTTTATATTTTTTTATATCAACAAATTTTCCACTGCCATATATCCTTTCTAAGGAATTTTTTTCAGCATATTCAATCAGTTTCTCCCTTAGTTGTTTCTGTATTTCTTTCATCTCAGATATTTTATTGCATATTTCCCAGTATTTATTTACAAGAGAAGAGCTATCTTCGTCTTCATACCATTTATGCCTGAAAATAGGACAAATCTGCTGGTATTCACAATAATTGCATAGATTTGACTCCACAGCTGGAAATTCATTCTCTTTTATTGCTTTTTCTATTTTATTTATCTTATCAATTAAATTTTTTCTAGCATCTTCATAATTTCTTTTCCTTATTCTTATTTCCTTATTAAAAGCCAGAAAATGCCACACAAGTTCAACATCTTCGATATCATATAAATATTTTAGAGATAATGCATATATTGCTAGTTGTGGATCATTTTCTATTTCCTCTTTAGAAGGAAAATGAATAGATGTTTTATAATCATGAACTTCATATTTTCCTTCCAATTCCATAATCCTATCAATTACACCCGCGATCCAATATTTTTCATTTATAGGGAACACCACCTTCTTTTCTAATGCAATTATTTTGCCCTCATCAAAAGGTTTGTAAGTATTGTAATATTCAATCAGATATTTTTCCCCCATTTTCCTATAATTGTTTATATCATATTCTTTTGCGACAAAAATTTGAGAACTCATCTCTTTTTCCCATCTCTTATTATAAAATTCTAGCAATTCTTCAAGAGAACATGTCTTTTCATATATTTTATCCCTGTAAAGCTTTTCAAGTGCCTCATGAACTCTATTTCCCATAAAAGTTTCTATACTTTTCCTTACGGGCTTTATTTTATCAATATAAATTAACTTAAATCTATAAGGGCAAACCTCGAAAGAATTTATTGAGGAATTAGAGTATATCATTGACAAATATTGAAGATTTAACTTTAAATTTTTCTCTTGCATCTGGAGTTGCAAACCGAATACAGTATGTTTATATATTAAAAAACAATTAGCCAACATGGCAAGAATGCACGCGAGAAGGAAAGGAAAATCGGGTTCAAAGAGACCAATGGAAAGAATTCATCCAGAATGGAGCTTGAGACCAAATGAAATAGAAGAGTTAATAGTAAAAATGGCTGAGGAAGGCAAGGAAGCCTCTACTATAGGTCTTATTTTAAGAGATGTTTATGGTGTGCCTGATGTGAAGGCAGCTCTTGGGAAAAGAATAACTGATGTGCTTGAAGAGCATAAAATTTTGCCCCCTATACCTGAAGATTTAGCAAATTTGCTCGCGAAAAGAGAAAGTCTAAAAAAACATTTACAGGAGCATAAGAAAGATTTACATAATTTAAGAAGAATGCATCTCATAGAAGCAAAAATAAATAGACTGGTTAATTACTATAAGAGAGAAGGAAGAATCCCTGCTGATTGGACATATTCCTAACCCTTTTTTTGAAATTCAATTGCCTCCTCTAAACTTATTTCTCCCATAAGGACTTTTTTTGCCAATTCTTTTGATATGGTGACATTTTTACTTTTTAATCTACTCATGTGCTGAATATTTTTTATCTCTCCTTCCTTGGGTTCAACTCGCATCTTATATTTTATTTCTTTTCCTGGAGCCATCGCTATTTTGCATGCAGAAATTGCATCATCATCAAAGGATTGTATAACTGATTCATCAACTATCTGAATTGAGAAATTTTCTTCCTGAAGCAAATTTATTATCCTGTCCCTGATTAAGCCTCCGCCATTCCCTATTTTTATTACTACTCCTTCAGGCGTTGCCTCGCTGATTACTTCTTTTATAAATAGAATCACCTCCTTCGGATTTTTTGCAACAAATTTTTTTATAAGCATGTTTCCGCTATAAACTGCTAACCCTATCTTCTCTCCAGGATCTATACCAAAGATTAACATTTTCTTTTTTGATACATGAAGAAGAGCTTTATCAATAAGTTTATCTATATCACATCCATCTTCATAGCAAATAATTTTGTCAAATTTTATCTTATTTCTTTCTTCCTCTGATGTTATTATTATATCTATGGTATCCGGGATATCATCGTCATAGGAAAGAGTAATGAAATTTATTTCTCTTTTTTTAAGTATATCGACGATATCGTAGTAAAATGAAAAATTCTTTGTTATTAGTGCTATCATCTAGCTTATATCCTTTATGTTATTTAAATTTTGTTTTATTTTAGCCAAGCCTTGGAGGGCAGATACAGATTTACAATTTTTAAATCTGTTTTTTTGTTGAAATAAATTATTGACCAACTTAAATTTTATCCAAAACTAAAATTTTTGTATTAATTT
>JAWAYL010000032.1:0-11534 GCA_038818725.1 Thermoplasmatota archaeon
CTGACCATAATTCCAAATCTCTTAAACTCATATCAAAAAATACCATCAATATGTATAAGGCTACATATTCATATGGTGATAATTTAAAATCTCTTCCTCTCTTCCCTTTTTTCTGAAATGGTTCACCTACTTCTCTTGCTACATCTACAAGAAAATTCATGATTTTTTTAACATTGAAATTGCTGAATTTTTTGTTATATTTCTCCCAATAACCATTTCTTTTCTTCTTCATTTTCCCATCCCCTTTATTGATAATTTATTAGAATTATATTAAATTTTTTAAATTGTTCGACAACCCCCCCCCAGGCCAAAAACTTTATATATTAGAACGTTTTTATTTTGCCGAAAAATTTAAAAAGGGATGAAAATGGTAAAGAAAAAAGCGGAAATAGAGGAAATTGAAGAATGCCCAGAATGTGGTTCAACCCATCTTGTTCAAGATTATGAAAGAGGAGAACTTGTTTGCCAAGATTGTGGGCTGGTTGTAGATGATGCATATATTGATCAAGGACCAGAATGGAGAGCTTTTGACCCAGAGCAAAGAGAAAAAAGAGCAAGAACAGGAGCACCTCTTGACTATACAGCAGCAGATAAAGGGCTTAGCACAGTAATTGGATGGAAAAATAAAGATAGCTATGGGAAATCAATTCCAACAAGAAACAGAGCACAGCTATATAGGCTAAGAAAATGGCAGAGAAGAATAAGAGTAGGTGGTTCTTCAGAGAGGAGTTTGGCAGCAGCGTTGCAGGAGCTTGACAGAATAGCAACAGACATGAATCTATCTAGAAATGTAAGAGAGGCTGCTGCAATGGTTTATAGAAGAGCTGTTGAAAAAAATCTTATTAGGGGGAGAAGCATAGAAGGTGTAACCGCTGCCGCCATTTATGCAGCGTGCAGGCAGTGCGGTGTGCCCCGCACACTTGATGAAGTAGCGATGTCATCTAGGGTTGATAGAAAAGAGATAGGACGAACATATCGCTTTTTGGCCAGAGAACTTTATCTAAAGCTTATGCCCACATTCCCACAGGACTATGTTGAGAGATTTTGCTCTGAATTGAATCTCAGCGAAGAAGTGAAGACAAAAGCAATTGAAATACTTGAGCAAGCTGAGGAAAAGGAGCTTACTTCTGGAAGAGGACCAACAGGAGTTGCTGCCGCTGCGATTTATATTGCATCTATACTTTGTGGAGAAAGAAGAACACAGCGGGAAGTTGCAGATGTTGCGGGTGTTACAGAAGTAACAATAAGAAATAGATATAAAGAGCTGGCTGAAGAACTTGATCTTGATGTTGTCCTTTAATGAGATGGATTTCAGAAAGAAAAAAGGATTATTACTATAAAGAAGCGAAAAAGCAGGGATATAGAGCAAGAAGTGCATTTAAGCTAATTCAGATAAACAATAGATACAATATTTTAAGGAAAGGAGGCATTACTATTGACCTTGGGGCATCGCCGGGCGGATGGAGCCAGGTTGCAAGTAAATATGGAAAGGTTATAGCAATTGATATCAAAAAAATGATGCCTATTGAAGGAGTTGAATTTATTGAAGGAGATATTACTGATGAAAATATTGTTTCGAGGATAAAAGAAATTGTGAGCGAAGCGGATGCGGTTATAAGTGATGCGTCTCCTAGCTTATCAGGAAAGTATGAAATGGACCAAGCAAGAAGTGTTTGGCTATGCGAACATGCTCTTAAAATAGCAAAAGAAATGCTGAAAGAAAATGGAAATTTTATATGTAAAATTTTTGAAGGAAGCGATTTTAAGGAATTTTTAGAAGATGTTAAAAAATGCTTCAGAATGGTAAAGCTTCATCGCCCCCAGGCAAGCAGAAAAGCAAGCAGTGAGATATATATTATTGCAAAAGGGTATAGAAGATATGGAGGAAATTGAAAGAATAGTAAAATATGGGTTATGCAATTCGTGCATTGGAAGACAATTTGCAAAATTAAAAGATGGACTGAAAAATTATGATAGAGGAAAAAAAATTTGTTCAGAAATTGGAATAGAAGAAACATTAGCAGAAAATTGCTGGCTTTGTTCTGGTATATCAGAAGAAATAGAAAAATATGCAAATCTTCTGATTGAAGAAATGAAAAAATATGAATTTGATACTTTTTTAGTTGGCTGTAAGGTTGATGAAGAAATACTCATGAAGGAAAAGGAAATAGAAACACCTTATAGCGAGAGTATAAAAAGAGAAATAGATAGAGAGATAGGAAAAATAATTCAAAAAAAATTAAGCAAAAAAGTTGATTTCGCATCGCCTGATATTGTAGGCATAGTGGACACATTGTTTGATAGAATAAAAATAGATGTAAAGCCAGTTTTTATATACGGCAGATATAAAAAACTTGTAAGAGGAATTCCTCAGACAAAATGGTATTGCAGAAAGTGCCATGGTATAGGGTGCAAATATTGCAACTATAAAGGAAAAATGTATGAGGAAAGCGTTGAGGAATTAATAGCTTATGAAGCTTTAAAGGAATTTGAGGCAAAAGATGAAAGTTTTCATGGAGCCGGAAGGGAAGATATAGATGTCCTTATGCTTGGAAATGGCAGACCATTTATACTTGAATTAAAAGAGCCGAAAAAAAGAAAAATAGATTTAAAAATTCTTGAGAAAAAAATAAATGAGTATGCAAAGGGAAAAGTAGAGGTAAGCAATTTAAGATATGCAAGCAAGCATGAGATAGAAAAATTGAAAAGCGCTAAATATGAGAAAGTATATAGGTTAAAGATAAAATTTGCTGGCGATGGAAAAATTAATGAAGCAGTAAATGCATTAAGGGGTAGAACAATAAATCAGCGCACACCAAGCAGAGTCGCCCACAGGCGCGCAGACAGGGTAAGGGAAAGAAAAATAATAGATATAAAAATAAAGGATATGAAAATGAATGAAGCAATAATTGAAGTTGTTGCAGAAGCGGGAACTTATATAAAGGAGCTTATAACAGGAGATAATGGAAGAACAACACCATCGCTCAGCGAATTATATGGTTCAAAAATAGAAGTAGAAGAACTAGATGTAATGTATGTAGGTGATGAAAATGAGAAGATCGAGAGGATTTAGAAGCAAAACAAGAAAAAAATTGGAGAAAAAATTTAGAGAAGGAGAAATGAATATTATAACAAGAGCAATGCAAAAATTTGAAGAAGGAGAGAAAGTTGCAATAGTGATAGACCCATCTGTGCACTATGGAATGCCTCACCCTCGCTACCAAGGAAAAACAGGTAGCATTGCTGGCAAGCAGGGGAGAGCATATATACTTAAGATAAGAGATGGTAATAAAATAAAGCATATAATCGCTTATCCTGAGCATTTGAAAAGGGTATCAGGATGAAAGTGCTACTTATTTCTGAAATAAAAGAAATATTGGGCAAAATCAGCAATAAAAGAGAGCTAAATAGAGAACAAAAAATAGCTTTGGAGCATAGTGAAAAGGTATCTCCGATAAGCAGTAAAGAAGGAAGAGCACTTGTAGAAGAGCTGATGAAAATAGGAAGAATTAATGAAAAGCAGGCATGTAAAATAGCAGATTTATTGCCAGTAGAAAAAGATGAGGTTGTTGCAATATTTGCAAAGGAAACATACATGCCATCTGATGAGGAAATAGATAAAATTATTGAGGCTGTTAAAAAATATAAATAGGAGGCAGAATGGAAGATTTTGTTTATATTTTGGATTATTTACCATCAGGAAGAGTTGGTTATAGAAGAATACCAATCGCCTATGGAATAGGAGAAAAAGAATTTACATTACTTGAACTAACCCCAAAACCAGATATTACAATGAATATAGGAGAAAGAGTTTATGTTGGAAAAGAGCTCGAAAAAAGAGATAAAATAATGAAAGTAAAAGGACGAGTTAATTATGAGGATTTAACACCAACTGCTCAAGGAGAACTTTTTTATGTTTTAATAGACATAGTAAAGAAGAATGAAGAAAGATTTATTAAATTTTTTAATGAGTCTCCACCAATAACAACTCGCTTTCATGCTCTAGAGCTTATACCTGGGCTGGGTAAGAAAACAATGCTTGAAATTTTGCAGGAAAGAAAAAAAGCTCCATTCAAAAATTTTGAAGATCTTTCTTCAAGAATAAAAAATTTGCATCATCCAGAAAAATTAATTGCTAAAAGAGTTTTAGAAGAACTGCAAAATCCCGATGAAAAATATCGCCTATTTACTCGTCCCCCGTTAAGAAAATGAGATTTAGTCAGAATTTTTTGATAGATGAAAAAATAGCGGAAAGACAGGTAAGCTATGCTAATTTAAATGAAAATGATGTTGTGCTCGAAATAGGGGCTGGAAATGGAATTTTAACAAAAAAAATTGCTAAAATTGCAAAAGTTATAGCAATTGAGATAGATGAAAAATTTATACCAAAACTAAAAAATATAAAAAATGTCGATGTTATAAATGCGGATATAACTAAATTCGATTTAAATGATATTTATTTTAATAAAGTAATTTCAAATATTCCATATCATATCTCTTCTGAAATAACTTTTAAGCTACTTGAAAAAAAATTTGATCTCGGCATAATTATGTATCAAAAGGAATTTGCTGAAAGACTCGTTGCAAGAGGAGGAAAAAATTATTCACGCCTTTCTGTAATGGCTTATTCAAAAGCTGATATTGAAATTCTTGAAATTGTTCCAAAAAAAGCATTTCGTCCGATTCCAAAAGTTGATTCATGCATAGTAAAAATTTTGCCGATTGGAAAAAGATTTGATGTGAATGAAAAAATTTTTGAAAAAGTCGTAAGATTTTTATTTGCTCACAGGAGAAAAAAAATAAAAAATTCCCTTGCGCTCGCTGGCTTGCTGAGCAAGGAGGAGGCGGAAAAAATTGATGTGGCTGAGCTAAGAGTAGAAGAAATAAGTCCTGAGAAGATAGCGGAAATTTGCAAATTTCTGGAGGAAAGAAATGGGGTGGAAAAAAATATTTGATATGGTAAATGTGGATGCAATATTCATAAAAAATTGTAACGATGATAATTTTTTTTATTTTACAAAAGCGGAAGGATTACATGAAAATAGCATAGCAATTATTACAAAAGAGGGAGCAAAAATTATTTCCACCCCTCTGGAAAAAGAAGGAATTTTTTATCATACTAAGGAAGAGCTTAAAAAAATATTAAAGGAGTTTTTAGACGAAAAAAATGTTGGTTTTAATGGAGAAAATCTTTCATATAATGATTTCATTAACTTGAGGAAAACCGTAAAAGCAAATTTCATAGATGTGAGTAAGCAAATTAAAGAGGTAAGAGCAATAAAGGATAAGGAAGAAATAAGAAAAATAAGAAAATCCTGCTTACTTACATTAAAAGCGATTGAGGAATTAGATTTCTATAAAAAAAGGGAAAAAGATGTGGCTTTTGAAATAGATTGCAAAATAAATAGAGAAGCAAAAATCGCTTTTCCAACCATAGTTGCTTTTGGAAAAAACACTTCAATCCCTCATCATCTTCCTTCAAAGAAGTTATTTTCTAATCCAGCTATAGTTGATTGTGGTGCGAAATATAGAGGATATTGCTGTGATATTACAAGATGTTTTTATGGAGCAAGAGAAAAAAGATTATATGAAATAGTAAATGAAGCATTAGATATAGCAATTGATGAGTTAAGAGAAGGAATAAATGGGAGAGAGGTATATAAAAAAATAGAAAAATTTTTTTCGAAATATAAATTTAAAATGCTTCACGGATTAGGGCATTCTATTGGATTAAATGTGCATGACGGCTATTCTATAGGAAAAAATTCAAATTTTATATTTAAAGAAAATATGGTCTTTGCAATTGAGCCAGCAATATATAAAAAAAATTTTGGAATAAGAATAGAGGAAGATGTTTTGATAAAAAAGAATAGGGCAGAAATTTTGAGCAGGCGATAAAGAATAAATAGCTATATTTAAATATATAAAAAATTTTTTTTATAATGAAGTTTATTATTGTCGCTTCTAGAGAGGAGACAAAAAATTTGGTTGAATATTTAAAAAAATATTTTCCAGATGATGAATTTATTGAGATATATAATGAGTTAAAATTTTATGAAATTGTTGATGGAAATTATGATTTATTAATAACTGATTATGAAATTCCTTGGGGAAATGGAATAAGAGTTTTAAAAGAAGTTAAAAAAAGGAAGGAGTTTGTTCCTGTAATAATGGTTATTTCAAGCATTTTTGAGGAAGTGGTAATTGAAGCAATGAAACATGGGCTTGATGATTATGTGATTAAGGATAGCTTGGGAAGATTGCCATTTTCAATAAAACTTGCTATTGAAAGATTTAGCAGAATAAAAAAAGATGCTGAATACAAGAAAGTGCTTCTTGATTTATTTAAAACATCTTTCCCAGACTTTGATTCAGCTATAAAAAGAATAAATGAAGTTGTTTCAAAAACAATGGGTGTTGAAAGAGTTAGTTTATGGTTTTATGATGAAGAAAAAAAAGAGCTTAAATGCCATGATTTATATATTTTGAGTAAAAATTCTCATGAAAAAGGATTGGTTTTGAAAGCTGAAAATTATCCAAAATATTTTGATGCGTTTGAAAAAAGCATATTGATAGATGCAAGCGATGCAATGAAAGATGAAAGAACAAGTGAGTATGCTGAATATTTGAAGGAATATGGAATTATATCAATGATGGATGTTTCATTAAGAAAAAATGGAAAACTTATTGGAGTAATATGCCATGAGCATAATTCTTTTAGAGAATGGAGCATTGAAGAAAAAAATTTTGTAATTTCAATAGCAGAATTTGTTGTAAATTTAATGGAATCTTTTGAAAGAAAAAAAGCGGAGGAAAAAATAAAGGAAAAGGAAGAGCTTTATAAAGCAATTTGTGAAAATTCAAGCAGTGGAATATTCATTTTGCAGGGTGGTGAAATCAAATTTGCAAATCGCGCCCTTATAGATGCATTAGGATATGATATAGAGGAATTGAATAAAGTGGGTTATTTATCTGTTATATATGAAGAAGATAGGAAAAAAATAGAAGATGCAATAAAGGGAATAATTGAAGGAAAAACCGCCATTGTGCCAGAATTCAGATACATCAGCAAGGACGGCGCCTTGCACTGGGCGGTGGGGACAGGAAGTGTCATAGAAATTGAAGGAAAGCCAGCAATCATTGGAACTATAACTGATATTACAAAAATAAGAAGAGCAGAGGAAAAATATAAGGAACTTTTTGAAAGAATGAAAGATGCAATACTTGTAAGCACTTTAGAAGGAAAATTTGTTGATGCAAATGAAAGTGCTTTAAAGTTGCTCGGATATGATAGCAAGGAAGAACTATTTAAGATAGATATTGCAAAGGATTTCTATTATAATCCTGGCGATAGAGAAAAAATTATGAAAGAAATAGCAAAGAAAGGATATGTTAAAGATTATGAAGTAGAAATAAAAAGAAAGGATGGAAAAAAGCTAATTGTTCTTGAAACAAGCCATGAAGTGAGAGATGAAAAAGGAAATTTAGTTGGATATGAAGGAATTATAAAGGATATAACAGAAAAAAAGGAAATGGAAGAAAAATTAAGAGAAAGGGAAGAAAGGCTTTCATATTTTTTAAATAGTGCTGAAATTGGAGTATTTTGCTTCATGCTTGAAAAGCCTCTTGACGTTTCTACTCCAGAAGATGAAATAATAAACGAGGCTTTTAAGGCAAGATGTGTTGAATGCAATGATGCTTATGCAAGAATGCTTGGAGCAAAAAAAGAAGAAATTATTGGAGCAAGGCTTTCTGAATTTATGCCAGATACAAAAGAAAATAGAGAATATTTGAGGCAGGCGATAAGAAATGGTTTCAAAATTTATGGAGGGATTTCTCATGAAATAAATAAAAAAGGAGAGGAAAAATATTTTTCAAATTCATTTGTTGGAATTTTAAAGGAAAATAAAGTTTACGGGGCTTGGGGCTTTCAGATAGATATAACAGATGAAATGAAAGCAAAAATGGCGCTTCAAGAAAGTGAGGAAAAATTCAGAAAAATTTTTGAAAATGCAAATGTTGGAATATATAGAACAACGCCTGATGGAAAAATAATTGTTGCAAATCCTTTCCTTGCAAAAATGCTTGGTTATGAAAGTGTCGATGAATTACTAAAAAGAGATTTGAAGGATGAAAGATATTATGAGCCAGGTTATGAGAGAAAGAAATTCATTGAGGAAATAGAAAAGAAAGGATATTTCCGAGGTATATCTGGTTGGAAGAGAAAAGATGGAAAAACTGTTTGGGTAAGGGAAAGTGCTATTGCAGTAAAAGATGAAAATGGAAAAACTCTTTATTATGAAGGAATTGCAGAGGATATAACTGAATTAATGGAAAAAGAAGAAGAGTTAAGAAATGCAAAAGAGGACTGGGAAAAAATTTTCAATTCAATAACTGACCCTTCATTAATTTTAGCTCCAGACCATACAGTTTTGGATATAAATGCTTCCGCTCTTGATTTTTTAAAAATGAAGAAGGAAGAAATTATAGGGAAAAAATGCTATGAAATTTTCCACAGGAGTGATAAACCAGCAGATAAATGCCCGATGGTTGATTTGCTTTTATCTTCAAAGCCAGAAATAAAATCAATGGAAATGAGCGCTATTCAGGGTGAATTTATAGTTACAGTTTCTCCTGTTTTTAGAGAAGGAAAAATTGAGAAAATTATTCACATTGCAAAGGAAATAACAAAAATAAAGGAAATGAGCAAAGCACTTGTTGAAAGTGAAAGAAAATACAGAGCAATTGTGGAAAACGCAAGTGACGCAATCTATATTTATAGAGGAAAAAAATTTTTATTTGTAAATGAAAGAGTTTGCCAGCTAACTGGCTATACAAAAGAGGAGTTATACAATATGGAAGATGTTTATCAATTAATTCACCCAGATGATAGAGATAGGGTGAGAGAATATGGCGCCAGGCGTGCAAGAGGCGAAGAGGCGCCAAACTTTTATTCAGCAAGAGTTTTAACAAAAAGCGGCGAAATAAGGGAGTGCGAATTCAGGGTAACTCCTATTATATATGAAGGAGAATATGCTGTAATTGGATTGGTAAGGGATTTAACTGAAGAGATAAAAGCATATATGGCTCTTGAAGAGAGTGAAAAGAAATTTAGAAGTGTTGTTGAAGGGGCAAGTGATGCAATTTATATTATTAATCCTTCTGGCTTTGAATATGTAAATCCTGCATTTGAAAGAATTAGTGGCTATAGCAAGGAAGAATTGCTGAGCAAGGATTTCAATTTCATGAATTTAATATATGAAGAGGATAGAAAATTAATTGAAAAAAGGAGAAAAGCAAGGATAAAGGGAAAAGAAATAGAAAGCAGATATGAATTCAGAATTGTTAGAAAAGATGGAAAAATAAGGGTTGTGGAGGCAACAACTGTTGAAATAGGCAAGCCAGGAGAAGCAAAAGTTATGGGCATACTGAGAGATATAACTGAAAGAAAAGAAGCGGAACAAGAAATAAAGAAGCTATCAGATTTGCATTATTACATAGGAAAATGTGTTAATGAAAGTGAAAAAATTGAAGATTTATGCAAAGGTTTCGTGAAAACAATTCTTGAATTAATTGAAGTTGAATACGGAAACATATTTATATATGAAAAAGAAAAGAATTCATTGATTCCTGTTGCATATGTTTATCCAGAAGAATTTTTAGAAAAGGTTATAAAAGAATACAGTCTTGAAGATAAGAAAAGAGAAGCTGTAAAAGTATTTCTAAATAGGAAAAAAAGTTATATAAAAAATCTTCAAAATTACAAGCCACTTTCCTATAATTTGGACTTATATAAAAAATATAAAATGAAAGAACTGCTTACCCTTCCCTTAATCTCAAAAGATGAAGTTTATGGGATATTGCAAGTTATGGGTAGCGAGAAAAATCCAATTACAGAAAATAAAATAAAATTACTGGAGGCAATTTCTGAGGAGCTTGCAGCTGGCATAGCAAAAGTTAAGGCAATAGAAAGAGTAAAAGAAGCGCTTGAAAGAGAAATGGATTTCAAGAGCAGGACGGCGCATTATTTCTTTAACCCACTTGTGATAGCAAAAGGTTATCTTGAGCTTGCAAGGGAAGAAGATGGAAAAGATAAAATAGAAAAAGCAATTAAGGCTCTTGAAAGAATAGAAAAGGTTATTAAAAATGTAACACAGAGAGGTGAGATAATTGAATAAAATACTTATAGTTGATGATGAGCCAGATATACATGAAATTCTTAAAAATTATTTAAGCAGAATAAAAGATGTTGAAATTATAAGTGCATTTTCTGGAGAAGAAGGGATAAGAAAATATGAAGAGTTGTTCAGAAAAGGAGATAGGCCATCTCTTGTAATAATGGATTTAAATTTATCTGGAAAAAATGAAATAGAAATTGATAAAATTAAGATGGATGGAATAAGAGCAACTGAAAAAATTCTTGAAATTGATCCAGAAGCAGTTATATGGGGCTATACCGCATGGTTTGGAACAAAATGGGCAGAAGAACTAAAAAGAGTTGGAGCGAAAATAATATTTGGTAGAACTACTCCATTTAAGGAATTTGCAAAAATGGTAGAAAAATTTATCCAGGAAAGAAAATCATTTCTTATACCCTATATTCCTTAAAAATTCCATCCTTTCTTTTTTATCCTTCTCTTTTTCTATTCCCTTGCTTTTATATCCATCAACAACTCCAATTATTGCACGCCCTTTTTCCTCGCCCATTTTTGTCTCATGAATTAAAACTTTTGTTGGATTTGCAGTTGCACAGTAAATTCTGCATACTTCGGGCAAATTTTTTATTGAATTTAGAACATTTATTGGATAACAATTTTTCATAAAAATAATGAAAGCATGTCCAGCAGAAATTTTTTCAGCATTTTTTATTGCAAGAGATATCATTTCCTCATCATTTCCTTCGTATCTTATTAAGCATTTTCCTGAAGCTTCGCAAAATGCTATCCCAAATTTTGCATTTGGAACATGCATCATTGCTTCATATAAATCTTCTATGCTCTTTATGAAATGAGTTTGTCCCAAGATAAAATTTACATCATCTGGCTTTTCTATTTCAACCTCAATCATGAGATTAAATAAAAAAGAAAATTTAATTATTGCGATTTAAGCAGTATTTCCGAATGTTCGATAATAAATTGATGTTGTAAGTCTTTTACAACAACAATTTTGGAGAAAATTCTTATTATTTTACCTAAAATAAATAAATTGCACAAGTGTATCTGAAATTTACTATATTTTACAAAATAATAGGAGAAGATAGTCCTGTAAATGGGAAAGAAAGAATAGTAAAACAATTTCAATTGAACTATCATTTCAATTATCATTTCCAGTGCGTCATTGGCTACTATAAATTCATCTTCAACTAGATTTGAAACAAAATTTTGTTCCCTTGAAATTTTTTGTCCCACAACATATTCATGGCAGATATAGATTTACAATTTTTAAATCTGTTTTTTTGTTGAAATAAATTATTGACCAACTTAAATTTTATCCAAAACTAAAATTTTTGTATTAATTTTAATACAAAAATGCAA
>JAWAYL010000033.1:0-10124 GCA_038818725.1 Thermoplasmatota archaeon
TCAGGAATATTTTTCAATCCAATAACATCATGAACAGTTACAACATCTACATATCTTGTTGCTGTGAATTGTGAAGAAGCATGATATACATCATATTTTCTCTTTTTTCCTGAAAAATATTGAATGCCCGTTAACCATATTCTGTTAATAACAGGATGAATTCCAATTTCCTTTTCATTTAAAATTATTTTCTCAATTTCTATTCCAATTTTATTTAGCCCCGAAATAAGAGATTCTTCGTATCTAATTGTTCCGACATATTTTAAATACCTTGAATTTTGAAATGTTAACATTCCAACCTTCATTTTCTCATTCCTTTTAAATATCCAAATCCCCATGCTGCATGTGCAATAGGAATTAAAAAAGCTGATTTTATTATTCTTCTTGCATTTTTATATTTTGAAAATGAAGTTGCTGAGCCATATAAGCAGAGAAGAAAATAAGAAAGCAAAAAAGCGAAAAATAAATATAAAAGTAGAGGAGAAAATAAAATCCAGAAAATTATGGAGAAAATTAGAAAAATAGGTAAAAATATTATTGCAAGAGAAGGTAAAATATGAAATATGCTTTTAAGCTCTTTATATTTTTTATTTGCAATTGCACGCCCCTCGCCATATCTATAAATTTGTTTCCACAAGCTTTTTAAATTATTTCTCCTTTTGTGCGGCATCTCTAGCTCCGGATCAAAAAGAATCTTTCCCCCTCTTTTCCTTATTTCATAATCAAAGACAACATCTTCAGCGGTTGGCAAGCTTTCATCAAATTTTATTCCTTCAATAAATTTCATGCTATAAGCTGAATTGCATCCAGGATTATGTTCAACTTCTCTAATTTCACTATAAACTTTTCCATATCTTGCTGTTCCAGTAACAAAGCGAGAAGAATAAACAATATCAACACATTTTGCAAAATCATTATCACTTTGCGGGCTAAAATTTGCTCCTCCAACGCTTGCAACATCATTTTTCTCAAAATCCTCAATTATTTTTTCGAGCCAATTTGGCGTAGGCAAGCAATCTGCGTCTGTAAAAGCTATATAAGGCGTCGATACTTCTTTCAATGCCTTATTGCAGGCGCTAGCCCTTGTTTTTCCTTCATCAAAAATTACTTTTGCCCCATATTTTTTAGCAATAGCAACGGTATTATCTTTTGAGTGGCCATCTACAACAAGAACTTCAAAATCCTTAAATTTTTGATTTTTTAAAGAAATCAAGCATTCTTCTAAATCCTTTTCGCAATTCATAGTTGGAATTATTACTGTTATCTTCTTCATTGCTTGAAAATATAAATGATTATTTATTACTTATCTCTTCCTTTATGTACCCAATCATTTTTAAAGGATTTAAAGCATCTAAAAAGAAAATAAAATCTTCCTTCTTAAATTCTCTTAGGATAAAAAGAATGAAAAAGTAAATTAAAAAGCCAAGCAAAGAAAATGCTAAAAGATGATACCATCTGGCAATTAAAAAAAACTTCATGATATAAAAAAGAGTGATATATGATACGATTGAAGAAATTGCATGAACAGCTATCTTGTAATTCAATCCTGTTTTCGCAATCCTAAATGAAATAATCCTTATATAAATCAGCCCAGCGAGATAAGAAAAAACTATCGCCATTGCACCTCCAGCCAGCCCAATTTTTGGCAACAAAATTAAATTTAATATTACATTTGAAAACGCTATTATTGCGAGCCTATTTCTTTCATATTTTGGCATATCCATTCCAGATAGCATTGTTGAATATGGCATGCTAAGTGCTTCAATTATCAAAAAAATAGGAAAAATTCTCAAAACTATTATTGCTGGCATATATTGGTCACTAATCAATATATGAATTACTGCAGAAGAGAGGGCAATCATTGTAGCTACTATTGGAAAAACAATCATGCTTAAGTATCTTTCAGAAATTTTTGTAACTCTCTTTATTTCTTCTAAATTATTTTTTGAATATAACTCAGATATAACTGGGAATAAAAGACTTGTAACTGCTGAAATAAAAAGAACTAAAAAGCGGGAAAGATTTGAGACAGCAAAATATTGTCCAACTTCTTCCGCTCCATAAAAAATTTGAATTGCAACTCTATCAAAATTTGTTATTATAATTGATGAAGCACTCCCTATAGCAACTGGAATTGCAAAAGAATAATATGATTTAAAATATTCCCATGAAGCTCTTCCAAATTTATAACTAAATAGAATTATTGCCGTTGAGAATTCAAATAAGGAGCCAATAAGATAGGTATAGGAAAGAAGTAAAACTCCTAACCCATAGTAGGCAACAAATATTGTTGCTATACATCTGGCGAGTGTTGAAGCAAAATTTGGGAGCTGTTGTTTTGCAATTTCTTTTTTTGCATTAAATGTTGTTGTAAATATCTGGGATAAAATACTCAAAATAAAGGAGAAAAGAATTATGTAAAGAGCTTTTTCATGAGCATCGCTTTCAAATCCTCTTCCAGAAAACTTCCATAGTTCAATTGTTAAAAAAACCAAAAATGTCATTGAGAAAGAGAGAAATAATTTTGTTAATGCAAAAGTTGAAAGACATTTTTCCATATCTTTTCCTTCAGAAACTCTTTTTATATGGGCTGAGTTAAAGCCAAAATCACCAAAAATTGAGAAAATTGAAACAAAACCATATGCAAAACCAATAACTCCATATTCCCATGGTTGCATATATATCGCAATGAATTTAAGAGCAATATATCCAAGAAATGCATTTGTAAGTTGCATTAATATTATTAGTGCAGATTTTCTTGCAATCACAAAAAGTAATTAAAAGCAATTATATTTTATTTATTCCTATAACTATTTTTTCATCATCTATTTCCCACTCCTTAATATATCCATCTTTGGGAATGCAATATTTTATTTCAATGCTTCTTGTCTCATTTTTTACATAATTTTCCCATCCTTCTATTTTTTCTTTGCTTATATTTATTTCAACAATTATTTTTTCCTCCATTTCTAAACTCATTTCCTTTCTCATCTGCTGAATTCTTCTTACTATTTCTCTTGCAAATCCTTCTTTAATAAGCTCTTCTGTTTTAGTTATATTCAGTAAAACTTTTATTCCATTCTTTTCACCAAAAATATATCCTTCCTTTTCCTTTGTTTCAATTTTATAATCTTCCTTACTTATTTCATATTCTTTCTCATTAAAAATTATTTTTCCTTTCTTTAAATTCTCTAACGAAGAATTTTCTATTAAATTTGCAATTATACTTGCATCTTTTCTATATTTTTTCCCTAAAGATGCTAAATTTGCCTTAATTCTTTTTTCCATATGTTGCTCAATATCATCTGTAAAAATTATATTTTTAACATTTGTTTCTTCTTTAATTAAATCAACCATTTCCTCTATATTTTCTTCTATGCTTATAATTGCTTCCTTTAATGGATGCCTTGTCTTCAAGTTCTTCTTTGCTCTTAAGCATCTAACAATTTCTGTTATCTCTCTTGCTAAACTCATTTTTCTCTCTATCTCTTCATCTATTAAATTTTTATCCGCTATCGGAAAATCACAAAGATGTACACTTTCATTTTTCATCTCTAAATATATTTTTTCTGATATAAATGGAGTAAATGGAGCAATAATTTTTGCTAAAGTTAAAAGAACTTCATATAGTGTAGAATAGCCAGATAATTTATCAAATGTTTGCTCTTCGCTCCAGAATCTTTTTCTGCAAAGCCTTATATACCAATTACTTAAATCATCGATAACAAAATCTTCTATAGCACGGCATACTTTATGTATCTCAAATTTTTCCATTTTTTCATCAACTTCAATTATAACTTTTTGTAATCTAGAAAGAATCCATCTATCAATTATTTTCCTTTCTTTAACAAAATTTTTTTCATAATCAAATTTATCTAAGCTTGAATATGTCTTATAAAAATAATAAACATTCCATAAAGTGAGCAAAAACTGGCTTAAAGCATCTTTTATTGGCTTTTCATAAAATCTTTTTGGCTGCCATGGAGGAGAGGAGGAGAGAAGATACCACCTCAGTGCATCTGCTCCATATTTAGAGAAAATTTCATCTGGCTCAATATAATTTCTTGCTTTTTTTGACATTTTTTGTCCTTTCTCATCAAGTATTAAGCCAAGAGTTAGAACATTTTTATAGCAAGATTTATCAAACAAAAGTGTTGAAACAGCAAGCAATGAATAAAACCATCCTCTTGTTTGATCCAATGCCTCACAGATGAAATCAGCTGGAAAATTTTCTAAAAATTCCTTTTCATTTTCAAAAGGATAATGCCATTGAGCAAAAAATGCACAACCTGAATCATACCATGCATCTATTACTTCCTCAACTCTTCTCATCTCTCCTCCGCATTCGCATTTAATAGAAATTTCATCTATAAAGGGGCGATGCAAATCCTCCGGCACCTTTCCCGCCAAATTCTTCAATTCTTCAATGCTTCCAATGCATATCTCCTTTTTACAATTCTTGCATATCCATATTGGCAAAGGTGTGCCCCAGTATCTTTTTCTTGATAAAGCCCAGTCCCTAACATCTTTTATAAAGTCAAAAAATCTACCATATTTCAAATTCTCTGGATACCAATTTATTTCTTCATTATTTTTTAAAAGATTTTCTCTTAATTTTGACATTCCTATAAACCATGATTCAATTGCGTAATATATCAAAGGTGAATCACAGCGCCAGCAAAACGGATATTGATGCAAATATTTTTGCTCTCCTTCAAGCAATTTTCTTTTCTTTAAATCCTCTATAATTTCAGCATCTGCATCTTTAACAAATTTTCCAGAAAGCCATCCCACCTTAAATTTTCCCTCACTATCAACAAGTTGAATAATTGGCAAATTATATTTCACTCCAACTTCATAATCTTCTTCTCCAAATGCTGGGGCAATATGAACTATGCCTGTGCCTTCATCCATTCTAACAAAATCAGCAGTAACAACATACCAGCATTTTTTATCTGGTTCAACAAATTTATAAAGAGGATCATATTCTATCCCATACAATTCTTTTCCTTTAAAAACATCTAAAACTTTATATTCTTTTAATAAGGATTTTGCTCTCTCTTCCGCCATTATAATTTTTTCTCCTTTGTAATCTATTTTTACATAAAATTCATCTGGATGAACTGCAAGAGCAACATTTGAAATTAATGTCCAGGGTGTTGTTGTCCATGCAAGCAAAAATTCATCCCTTCCTTTTATCTTAAATTTTACAAAAATTGAAACATCTTCCACCTCCTTGTAGCCCTGAGCGACTTCATGTGATGATAAAGTTGTTCCGCATCTTGGACAGTAAGGCGTAACTCTATAGCCACGATATAATAGCCCTTTTTTCCACGCTTCTTTAAGTGACCACCAGACAGATTCCATATAAGAATTATCGAGCGTTATGTAAGGATTATCCATATCTATCCAGAATCCAACTCTTTCTGTCATTTCTCTCCACGCTTCTTCATATTTAAATACATTTTTTTTGCATTCTTGATTAAATTTTTCTATGCCAAACATTTCAATTTCCTGCTTGTTTTTTAGTCCCAATATTTTTTCAACTTCTATTTCAACAGGTAAGCCATGTGTGTCCCAGCCGGCTTTTCGTGCAACATAATATCCTTTCATTGTTTTATATCTTAAAATTACATCCTTCATAGCCCTTGTTAAAACATGTCCAGGATGGGGCAGCCCATTGGCAGTAGGGGGTCCTTCAAGAAAAACAAATTTTTTTCCCTCTTTTCTCTTTTCAAGGCTTTTTTTGAATACCTCATTTTCCTTCCAGTAGCGAAGTATTTCTTCTTCCATTTTCTGATAGTTCATATTCAGAGGAAATAAAAGAGCAATTAAAATATTTTTTTATGCTACTTCTGGCCCACTAGCTCTTTTACTTTTGCTATCAAATCTTATCTGTGGCAATGGTATGGGAGGGGGTAGTCTTATTTCGCGGGCAATAGCTACTGCTTCAGGCACACAGTAATGCATTATTGCAGTGTGAATTTGAGAAGCTACTTCATCTGGCATATTTTTTTTACTTCTCCATCTATCTGCTATTTCTTCAACATCATCACTTTCATATAGAAGTTCTCCTTCAAACTTTATTACTCCTATTCCTCCATAGCTTGCAACATATTCAAATTCAATCTGTGCCTCATTTTTTTGTATAACAGAAAAAAGAGTTATATTACTGTTATGGTCTATTCTTACATTAATTGGCTGAGAAAAATCCTTAATAAACCTTCTCGCTTCTATAGCCTTTATAACTATGTTTTTAATTTTCATATTCATTCATATGTCATTCACTATTTAAATTTTGGCAAATAAATTCATATGCTTTCCTAAGCACTTTTTTATCATTTTCATAAGTTATTTTGTCAATTGCATCTTCATAATCAAGCCAGGCAAAGTCAGTATGCTCATAAGAAAGCTTGACATAAAATGTGTTACTTTCAGCTAACAGATAAATTACTTCCTTATAAATTGTCTCTCCTTCTCTTTTGTAAAAATAATTTATTTTTTCCTTAAACCCTTCTATTAGCTTTAAATTCTCTCTTTTCAAGCCCGCCTCTTCTTCTGCCTCTCTGAAAAATGTTTCTTCAATTTTTTCTCCTTTTTCCACTTTCCCTTTTACAAACCCCCAGTGCCCCCATCCATATTTCAGCAAGAGAAATTTTTTATCTTTGAATATTATCCCGCCGCAAGAAAGTTCAAAAGCCATTCAACCTACCTCTTTCACAAATTCTTCAAGAATTTTTTTATAACCCTCTCCTTCAGCATTAATTAAAATTTTCGCATATTTAGAGAGATATATACCAAAATCTTTTTCCATTCCGCTATATTTCCATTCCTCACTTTTTATATCAAGAGAAAAAATAAATGCATATGATATTGCTTTCTCTTTAACATTCATCTTTCTTGCTCTTATTTCCTTCAGCAATCCTTCTTTTCCATATAATTTATAGGTTCTTGCAATACTATCTATAAAATTTGCTATTTCCTTTTTCTCAATTTCTGGCAAGCTTTTAATTATTTTTTCTTTTTCCTTTATTTCATATTTTTCCTTTAATTTTTGCGATGATATGCCATATTTTTCAAGCAATTTTGCAGAAGAGGGGGAAGGAATAACTATAGCCTTCTTTTCCTCTTTCAAAATCTTTTCTATCTCTTCCTTTTCCCATTCTTTTGGATTAATTTTTTCAATAAAAATTTCAGAATTATCTCCATAGCAATCATTTCCTATAACCAAAATTTTCTTTTCCTCAATTCTTGATAAAATTTCTCTTTTTGAATTTTCTATAAATTCTCTATCACTAATCACTCCTTCTCTATATTTCCTATCATCCATTTTAATATCTTTTATATAGCATTCTTTGCATTTATTTTTGCAATTAATGAATTTATCCTCAATTTTTATTTCAATTTCGCTATCAAAAGATGGATAATAGAAATACTCGCCTATTTTCTTTAAAGAATTAAAATCATTGCACACCTTTATTTCTTTTTCTCCCAATTTAATTGAAATTCCTTCCTCGCAACCAAACTTTTTTGATATGAAATCAAAAAATTCATCAGGAATTTTCTTTGAACAAATTATTTTATCAGGAAGAGAAAATAGAAACAATTTATTCTTTCTTGCAATTTCTTCATAGGCAAGCAATCTTATATTTGGTCTATCCCAGTTTTGCAGACCGGCAAGCATTTCATCCTTAACTTTTCCTCTTTTTGCATAGTATATATTTTCATCTCCTGCCTTTATAAATGCAACATATGGTATTTTTTGCTCACTTAGCATTATTGTTAAAGCAATTGCGGAAACAAAACCCTTCTTCTTACTCATTTTCTTTAAAATTTTTTCGTTGCCTAATTTTCTAATTTTTTTCTCTATCTTTTTAAAATAGCATTTTGAGCAATTTCCCTTGCAATCAGGAATTAATTTAGAAGGATTTTCCTTTATTTCTCTTGCTATCTTTTTTATTTTTTCTTCCATCTGTTTTGTTGCTATTCTAAGTTGCATAAAATTAATTGCAAAAGATTATATCTTTTTTACCAAAAAAATTTTTTATCTATGAAATGTATTAAAAGCAATGAAATTCAACAAAATAAAAGAGGTGCTTGAAAAAAATGAAGGAGAAAAAGCTTGCATAAGAGGATGGATATATCGCAAAAGAAGCAGTGGAAAAATTCTTTTCCTTATTTTAAGAGATGCAACAGGAATAGTGCAAGTAATTGTTGAAAAGGAAAAAATAGAGGAGGAGGAGTTTAAAAAAGCAGAAAAAGCATTGATAGAATCTTCGATTGAAGTTGAAGGAGTTATTCATGTTGATGAGCGGGCTGTAGGTGGAAAAGAAATTCATGCAACAAAAGTTAAAATAATAGGATTTGCTGAAGAATTTCCAATAACAGAATATCAGAGCGTTGAATTTTTAATGGATAAAAGACATTTATGGATAAGATCAAGAAAACTGACTGAAGTTATGAAATTGAAAGCAAAAATTTTAAAATTTATTCGTGATTGGTTTGATGAAAATGACTTTTATGAGGTAACACCAAGCGTAATAACAATGAATGCAGCAGAAGGAGGGGCAACAGTTTTTTCATTTGATTATTTTGGTGAACAAGCATATTTAAGCCAGACCGCGCAAATGTATCTTGAAGCATTAATTTATTCACTTGAAAGAGTATGGAGCTTAACTCCTTCATTTAGAGCTGAAAAATCTAAAACAAGAAAACATTTAATAGAATTCTGGCATCTTGAAGCAGAAGAGGCATGGATAAATAATGAAGAAAATATGAAATTGCAGGAGGATTTGATAAGCTATATCTGTCAGCGAGTTGCTAAGGAATGTAAAAATGAGATCGATTTTTTAGGCAGAAAAAGTGAAGATTTGAGGAAAATTGAACCACCTTTTAGAAGAATAAAATATGAAAATGCAATTAAAATTTTACAGGAGAAAGGTTATGAGATAAAATGGGGAGATGATTTTGGAGCAATTCATGAAAGAGCAATTGTTGAAGAGGAGGAAAAACCAATTTTCATAACAAATTTTCCAATTGAGGCAAAGGCATTTTATATGAAAATTTCTCCAGATAGAAAAACAGTTGAATGCGCAGACATGCTTGCGCCCGAGGGTTATGGTGAGATTATAGGTGGCTCGGAAAGAGAGGAAAATATAGAGAGCATGATCGAAAGGCTGAAAAAAGATGGGGCTAAAATTGAAAATTATGAATGGTATTTTGATTTGAGAAGATATGGCTCAGTTCCTCATTCTGGCTTTGGCTTAGGTTTGGAAAGGCTCGTTTGCTGGATTGCGAAGTTAGACCATATAAGGGATGCAACACCTTTTCCACGCCTTTTAGGGAGAGCTTATCCATGAAGAATACCTTAATGATAAATTTTTAAACTAGAATATTATTCAAAGCATGAAGAAATTAGCTATTGCTTTAATCATCTTCTTAACACAATTACCCTTTTATTCAGCGGTAAATTATGAAAGAAATGAAATTTTCTCTGGCTATACAAATTTTATTTATAAAGAAGGCTATCCAGTTTTACCATATAAATATGAAACATATGTTTTTCCATTTGGAACGGAAATAAAAGAAATAAAAGTAGAGGAAAAAAATATTGAAAAAATAAAATTAAATGAAAAAATAAAGCCAGCTCCTGCACCATATCCAAAAAAATTTGAAATAAAAGAAAGCGAGATATATAGCAAGGATGAATTTTATCCTTCAAGCTGGTATGAATATGAAATTCATGCTGGCATAGAAGATGAAAAAAGAGCAATTTTCCTAACAATTTATTTATACCCTTTCAGATACAATGCTTTAAGAAACGAAATTCTTCATGCTAAAGATTTTGACATAAAAATTGATTATGTTTTGCCAGAAAAAATTGAAAGCTTAGCAACATATGATTTCCTTATAATTTCTCCTGATGAATGGCTAAATGAGCTTGAAGCATTAAAGCAGCATAAGGAAAGCAAAGGAATAAAAACAATAGTTGTTGGATTAAATGAAATTTACAGTGGAAAATATTTTTCTTCATATGGACGAGATGATGCTGAAAAAGTAAAATATTTCATTAAAAATGCAATTGAAGAATGGGGAATAAAGTATGTTTTGCTTGTAGGAGGGAG
>JAWAYL010000034.1:0-10005 GCA_038818725.1 Thermoplasmatota archaeon
TTTCTTCTTCCTTTTCATGTCTCTTTTGTACAATTTATGGTATTTTATTAGGGTAGATTACTCAATAACAGCGGAAGAATGGAAAGATTTAATTGAAGATGAATTTATAGCGGGCATTTATGCACTGGAATATGCTCGACATGATAATTCAATTGAAATTATTTTATTACTCTTTCTTCTCCAGTTACAGGACTATCTTCTGCTTTTATTTTTTAAGATGATAAATTTCTGATAAGCTTGTGCAATTGTTATTTATTTTTGGAGAAAAACAACAAAATTTCCTAAAAATTGTTGTTGTAAATGGCTTACAACATCAATTTATTATTCCACATGCGGAAATACTGACAAAAATGAAAAAATTAAAATAATGATTGTCTTAATTCTTTAAAATGATAGAGATAATAGATATTTTAAAAAAGGAATACCCGGAAGTTAAGGGCACTGCTCTTCACTATACAAATCCTTTAGAATTGCTTATTGCAACAATTTTATCAGCCCAAACAACAGATGAAAGGGTTAATATGGTAACAAAAGAACTCTTTAAAAGATATAAAAATGCGGAGGAATTTGCAAAAGCAGATATAAATGAAATAGAAAATTACATAAAAAGTGTTAATTTTTATAAAAATAAAGCAAAATATATAAAAGAATGCTGTAGAATAATATCAGAAAAATACGCTGGAAAGGTTCCAGACAGCATGCAGGATTTGCTTTCGTTGCCTGGAGTAAGTAGAAAAACAGCAAATGTTGTTCTTTCAAATGCCTTCAGGAAAGACGAAGGAATTGTTGTTGATACACATGTGATGAGGCTAAGCCAGAGAATAGGGCTTACAGAGGAAAAAAACAGGGATAAAATTGAAGAAGATTTAATGAAAAAATTTCCAAGAGATAAATGGTTTGATTTGTCAAATCTTCTAATAGCTCACGGAAGGAAAATATGCAAGGCAAAAAATCCTGCTTGCGAGAAATGCGTTTTAAATAAGATATGCAGGAGTGCATATGAACATCGAGGAGGAAATAAAAAGAATTGAGGAGGAAATAAAAAATACTCCTTACAATAAAGCAACGGAAAAGCACATAGGGCTGCTTAAGGCAAAACTCGCCCGCCTTAGGGAAGAAGCAAGGAGAAAAGCAAAAAAAGGAGGGTATGGATTTGCGATAAAAAAAGCTGGAGACGCAAGCGTTGCAATAGTTGGGCCGCCATCTGTGGGAAAATCAACATTGCTTAATTGTTTAACAAATGCAAGAAGTGAGGTTGCAGATTATGCTTTTACAACAAAATTGCCTGTGCCTGGGATGATGAATTATGAAGGTTGTCAGATACAAATAGTTGATTTGCCGGGATTAATGAAAAGTAGCACAGAGAAAGAAATATTTTCAATGGCAAGAAATGTTGATTTGGTAATTATAATGGTGGACATATATTCAATTGATAAAATTGAAGAGATAGAGAAAGAGCTTAAAGAAGCTGGTATAAAAATAAATGAGAAAAAACCAGATGTTGTAATAAGAAAAAAAGATAGAGGAGGAATTTCAATTCAATTTTCAAAAAAGTGTAAAATTAGCGAGGATGTTGCAAAGGCAATTTTGATGGAATATTTAAATAATGCGGATGTTGTCATAAGAGACGATATTAATGAGGAACAACTTATAGATGCAATAATTGGAAATAAGGTATATTTACCTGCTATAAGAGTAATAAATAAAATTGATATTGAAGAAAGAAAAGCTAATTTAGACGCAATCTATATTTCGGCAAAATTTGGTTATGGAATAGATGAATTAAAGAAAAAAATTTTTGAAAAACTTGATTTGATAAGAATTTATATGAAGCCTGAAAAAAAGAAAATAGAAGAAAAACCAATGGTTATGAAAAAAGGGGCTACTGTTAGAGATGTTTGTGAAAAACTTCATAGGGATTTTGTTAAAAATTTTCAATATGCAATAGTCAGTGGTAAATCTGTCTCTTTTAATGGCCAAAGAGTGGGGCTGAATCATAAACTTGCAGATGGAGATGTTCTTACAATAGTTACTCGCTAATTTTTTCCTTCCTTATTTCTTCAATCATTTCATATGCATATCTTAGATGAGGAATTGTTATTGAGCCACCAACTATAAGAGCAACATCAATAGCTTCATACAATTCTTCATCTGTGTATCCTTCTTCAATGCATCTATCGAGATGATAAAGAATGCAATCATTGCATCTAAGCACAATTGAAGCAACGAGTCCCAGCAACTCTTTTGTTTTTCTGCTTAATTTTCCATCAGAATAAACGCTGCTATCAAGAGAAAAAAATCTTTTTGTATTCAATGTTCCTTCTTCCAATATTTTTTTATTGATTTTTTCTCTATATTCTTTAAATTCTCTATATCTCATTCTCTCCTCAATTTTATATCAATTGTCTTTGGCTGGTCACCTATCTTTATATCAACTATTCCTTCATATTTGTAAGATACTGTTTCATTCTCTATAACTTTTGAATAATTTACTTCTATTTTATATTTCGCGGGATAAAGAGTTGCAAGATAGTATCCTGTTGAATTTGACCTTGCACTTTCATTTACTGAATAATTATCTATTCTTTCAATAACATTGAATTGAATTGTTACACCCTGCATTGTCTCATTTTCATCTCTTATTCCATTATTGTTTTCATCATACCATACAATTCCACTTACATTTACCTTTAAAGGAATCAATGAAATGTTATACCATACTGTTGAATTTGGAATCACGTTCACATTTATTGTTTTTGGTTGGTAGCCGTCTTTTGTAACATTTATTGTGTAAGAAATTGGCAACAATTTATGGAATTCATATTCATTTGCATAAACTTCTTTTCCATCAAAAATAATCTTTGCCTGCAATTTTTCATCTCCTTCATTATAATCTCCGCTTTTATCCTTATCCCAGTAAATTACTCCTTTTACTCCTCCTTTTTCAATATTTATCTCTCCAATATCTCTTACCCAGTATGCAACTCTTGTAGCTTCCTCCTCACTTATTGGATGATAATCGGTTCCATCAAATCTTATTTCTTTTATAAGTGTTTCATTTGCATAGAAGGAAAGAGTTATGTTTCCAGCAGGAGCAATCACGCTAAATTTTCCATTTTTATCAGTAAAGCTAATATCATGAGGAATTTTTTCAATGGTTCTATTCAAAATCTGATTTCCATATTTCATCTCAAGCAATTGCTTAAAATCATCTCTAACAACAACTTTTATTCCTTCTAAAGGCTCACCATCGCTTACTATTTTTCCTTCTATTTTTGCACCTTCATAATATTTTGCAATAACTACGGCGGGCATACCAAGGCAAAGCTCTCCTCTTAAAAACAGCTTTGAAGTTGTAGTATTTACAGGAGAAATATATCTTATAACAAAATGCTTCATATAAGCGGTTGGATAATAATAATAGTTTCCTTCTCCAAATGGATTTGTTATATTATCTGTCCAGAAAGGTATTAAATACCAGTAACCATAATTTTCCGCTTCCTCAAACATTTCCTTTGGCAATGTAACTCCTAGATATGTTCTATAAACCATACTTTCATAAAAACCCTGTTTTTTCTCTGTATATGGATCAAATGTTCCATATATTTCCCTTATTTCATCTTGAGTAAGTCCTTTTGTTATATTTCTTAATTCATCAGGGGTAAAGCTCTGTTTTGTTTTGGAAGAGCGATAATATAACTTATAGTAATCATCTTCAGCTGTTTCATATCCAAAAACTCCTTTATCTGCAAGGAAAGTAAATACATTGAAAATATTTATATCATATCCTTCCACACCATAATATCTTATACTTTTTCCTGTATAGTTTTGGATTTCTCTATAAAGCATTGTTATGTTTTCATCATCCAACATGCTAATTATTCTTACTCCATCATGATAGACAGCATTTTCTTCTCTTACAACATAATTTTTTCCTCCATAATTTTCTCCAACAATTTTGCCTGCTGATGTATTTTCGTATTTTCCTTCAAGAATCTTTTCTAAGTCATTGCTCATGTTTCCAAGATATTTATCAAAAATATTTTTAAGCTCAATAGCTACTTCTCCTTTCTTTTTCACATCTCCTTCAGCAAGGCGAATAATAAAAACAGCAACTGCCTCTTTTTCATTTCTAGAAGTGTGCATGTTGGCTGCGGGCGGGATGCCTTCCTGGAAGTTATCCGCAACTGTAGGATTTTTTGCGATTGCAACGCAGTAAAAGCCATAGTCCCACCAAGAAATAAATGCTGGTTTTTCACTTTCGTTGAAATTAGAGTTTTCTCTCTTAAGCCAGGAAAATGCATCAACCCAGTATTCTTCAGTGTTAAAGCCAAGCCCATATGCTCCAAGTTTGTATGGTTTACCTTCAATCCTCTTTAGGTAATCCTGTTTTATATTTGATGGAAGAGCTGCATCAAAAGCAAGCCAGACATTTGGAAAGATAACAAAAAATGCTATAAAAATTGCTCCAGCAACATGCCTTATTTTCATTCCTTTTCTTATTGCGTGTAAGCCACCTCCTGCATCCTTTATTTTTTTAATCATACCTGAAAAATCTATTTTTGAAATTATAATCCAGAGTCCATATGCTCCAAAAATTGCAACCAAGGGAACCAAATCATTTAAAAACCTTCCCGCTATGCCAGCAAGCCATAACTCAACTGCAAGCCATACAGAAATTGCAAAATATTCTCTATAAAATTTTCTCTTGAAAAATTGATAAAGCAAAAATACAAACCCAAAACATGCAACCAGATAAAAAACTGGTCCAAATGACATTATAGTTCTGCTTATATCAAAAGGAAATGCCTCCGCTATTGTTAAAGATACTTTCCCACCATATATTGCTTTTCCAAATATAACATCTGATATCGGAGTAAATAATTTAAGAAAAGCATTTGTTGTATTTCTTATTAAATACAAGAATAGAAGAGCAAAAACTCCAAGAGCAAAAATTGACGGCAAGGAAATAATCCATGGTATGCTCTTTTTTCCAATATATATGTAAATTGCGCTGAAAATTGCAATCGCTATTATTATGGCTAAATAAACACTAGTAAATCCACTTTTTACCCAAGTTACTGGCAAAGATAAAACATATCCTAAAAGCACGGAAGTTGAAATTGCCAAAGGAACTTTTGTCTCTATTTTCTTTGTAAATATATCAATCAGCATCTGTATAATTCCATAAACTGCTATAAGAGCATATATATACTCTGCAGATACCCAAGTCATTGTTATGCCTGCAATACAGACTCCAGATAGAGAAGCAAGCATAAAAGATGCCTTTCTATTTTCTTCTTTTAACGCCATTATCAGAAAAACAATTGATGATGTCGTAAGCAAAAGAATAAAAGAGTCATGGTCATATAGCGAGTAGGCGGAGCCATGCCCTGAGGCAAGATGAATTGGAATTAAAGCAACAAAAAGAGAAGCAATTAAACCAACTTTCCTATTGAAAACAATTTTCCCTAAAAAATAGACAGGAATAACAAGCAATGCTCCATATATTGCTGGAATCCATTGCATTGCATATCCCATCGCATCAGTTTCATTCATAAATAAAGAGAATATTTTTCCTACTCCTATTGTAAGCATTGTAAAAAGAGGAGGTCTGCTTCCTGAGCCATGCAATGGATAATTAAGGAGTGGGTCAAGCTCACCATGCTTGCCCCCCATATATGGATATTTCCCTGTTTCTAGTGTTTTTTCAAGAAGACGCATGTTATAATATGGATCTGGGCCGGCGAGATAATATTTCTCTTCTAGAAGAGTTGCTTCTTTATTTATTGCAACACCAGAAGATGCATTAAAATAGCTGTTCAGTAAAAGCACCATTGCAAATGCACAAGCGAGGCATAAAGCATCTATCTTTTTCATTTTAATCACGTGGATAAAAAACTGTAAATAAATATTTTGTGGTTATAGGAAGTGTCAACAAATTTTTTGGAACTATATTTTTTTAAATTTTCAAATTCTTTACACTGCCAGAAGCGCTGAGGGTGGGATTTGAACCCACGAGGAGCATAAGCCCCACAGGCTCTCAAGGCCTGCGCCGTCGTCCGCTTGGCTACCTCAGCAAACAAAATTAAATAAAAAAGAATATAAAAATTTAAAGGGTTAAGATTTGAGAATTATCTCTATGTTTACTCCATCTGGCACTTGAACACGCATTAGCTGGCGAAGTGCTCTATCTTGGGCATCGATTTCAACAAGCCTTTTGTGAATTCTCATCTCCCAATGGTCCCATGTTTCAGAGCCTTCTCCATCTGGACTTTTTCTACAAGGCACAATTAATCTTTTTGTTGGCAATGGTATTGGTCCTTTCATCCTTACTCCAGTCTTTTCCGCGATTTTCTTAATCTGGGAACAAACTTCATCTATTTTTTTTGCATCTGTGCCAGTTAATGTTATTCTTGCTACTTGTGTCATTTACATCAATTTTTCATCAACTTCTATGCATACTCCTGCTCCTACAGTTTGACCCATGTCTCGAATTGCAAATCTTCCAAGCTCTGGGAAATCTTTTGCCCTTTCTATCACCATCGGGCGGGTTGGTCTTATTTTTACAACAGCAGCATCTCCTGTTTTAAGCATCTGAGGATTTTCCTCAATAACTCCTCCAGTCCTTGGATCAATTTTCTTGATCAATTCTTCAATTCTACAAGCTACTTGAGCAGTATGGCAATGGAATACCGGGGTATAGCCAACTGTTATAACAGAAGGATGGTTTAAAACCATTATCTGAGCAGTAAATAGCTTTGCTACAGTTGGAGGTTTATCTACATGGCCAGCAACATCTCCTCTTCTTACATCTTTCTTGCTTATTCCTCTTATATTTGCTCCTATATTATCTCCAGGCTCAGCCTGAGGAATTGGTTCATGATGCATTTCTATGGATTTTACTTCACCAACTACTCCTTTTGGTTGAGCTGATGGGAGAAATATGAGCTTATCTTCAGGCCTCATTATTCCTGTTTCAACTCTCCCAACTGGAACTGTTCCAACGCCAGTTATTGAATAAACATCCTGTATTGGCCATCTCAATGGCTTATCAATTGGTTTTGGAGGAACCTTAAACTCATTTATTGCCTCAAGCAGAGTTGGACCATCCCACCAAGTAAGTTTTCCTCTATCCTTTACATTGTCCCCATTCCATGCAGATATAGGGATATATTTAACATCCTTGTAACCAACGCTTGTAAGTAGTTTTTCTGCTTGTGCCTTCACTTCTTCATATCTCTGCTTGCTGTAAGGTGGCTGGGTTGCATCCATCTTATTTATAGCGACAACAATCTGAGGTACACCAAGTGTTCTTGCAAGCCATGCATGCTCCTTTGTCTGCGCCATCACCCCTTCGCCAGGCGCCGCAGAAACAACAAGAATAGCGCAATCTGCTTGGCTTGTTCCTGTAATCATGTTCTTTACGAAATCTCTATGCCCTGGGGCATCGATGATTGTGAAATAGTATTTATCTGTATCAAAGCGCTGGTGAGCAACATCTATGGTAAGGCCTCTTTCCCTTTCTTCTTTTAGTCTGTCCATTACCCATGCAAGTGCAAAGGATTCTTTCCCCATTGCTTTTGCTTCTTCCATATATTTTTGCACTACATGTGGGTCAACTTGTCCTGTATCGAGCATTAATCTTCCTACAAGTGTCGATTTTCCATGATCAACATGCCCAATTGTTACCAGATTTAAATGGGGTTTTTGTGCTGGCATTTTTAACCACCTTAGGTTGTAATAGGTTATTGTATATATATTTTTTTTCCACAAAAATCTTATATCTTTTATTATTTTTTTCTGATGAAATTCATTGTTGCAATAACTGGAGCAAGCGGAGTTATATATGGAATAAGATTAATGGAAGAATTAAAGAAAAAAGGAAATTTTATTTATTTGATAATAAGTGATGCTGGGAAAAAAATAATAGAGGAAGAAACTGAATATAAAATACAGGAAGTAGAAAAAAAAGCGGATAAAGCATATAATGAAAATGAAATCACCGCAGAAATAGCAAGCGGCTCATCTAATTATGATGCAATGATAATATGTCCATGTAGTGGAAAAACTCTTTCAGCAATAGCAAATGGTTTCGCAGCCAATTTAATAATAAGAAGCGCAATATGCTGTTTAAAAGAAAGAAGAAAATTAATTGTCGTTCCAAGAGAAACACCTCTTGACACAGTCTCGCTGGAAAATATGCTAAAATTGAGTAGATTAGGTGTTACAATTCTTCCAGCAATGCCAGCATTTTATATAAAGCCTAAAAACGTTGACGAAATGATAAACTTTGTAGTAGGAAAAATAATGGACCAATTAGGAATAAAAAATGAATTGTATAAAAGGTGGAAATACTAATCTTTTCTTTTCCTTATTTCTTCAGCAAGCTCTCCATTTTCAATTATTAAAGCCCCTATGTAGCCACAGTCCTTACATTTCCATTTACTCCTATCTTGCGGTATAATCCAGTCAATATTGCTTGAGCCGCATTCTGGACAATATTTTGTCATCATGAATAAACAGGTAAATATAAAAATTGTTGCTCAGCATTTTCATTCTCTCCTGAAAAAGAATCATGAGAAGTATTTCTTATTTTTTAAATTTTCAAATTCTTGGACTCTCTACTCGAAACATCGAAATACATAAATAACAAAAACAAATTTTGAAATGATTTAAATGAAGAAACTAATAATATTTATGATTATTCTTGCAGTTGGGCTAGCAAATAGCTCCTCTTTAATTGCAGACTTTTATTGGGAACCTTCTCAGCCAACTGATTTAGAAGAAGTACACTTCTATGATAACTCAAGCGGAGAAATCATTGCGTGGATCTGGTATTTTGGAGACGGCAGCAGTAGTACAGAAAAAAATCCAACCCACAAATATGATGATAACGGAACATATGAAGTAAGACTGGTGATATGGGATATAAACGGACAGATGGCATATAAAGAAAAGATCATAAATATATTAAATGTTCCTCCTATTGCAATTGCTGGCGAAAACATTATCTCAAATGCAAGCATCATAAACTTTGATGCAAGAAATAGCTATGATTTAGATGGTTATATAGCAAACTATACATGGGATTTCGGAGACGGAAGCATTGGATATGGGATTGTTGTTGAACATTCATATAATTTATCTGGAATTTATAATGTTACTTTAACTGTTTTTGATAATGACGGAGCAAATGATAGCGATGAAATTGAAGTTCTTTTTGATAATATTTCTCCAGAGACAAATTATAGCATCGAGGAAAAAGAATGGTACAATAAAAGCGTTGAAATAATTTTAAATGCAACTGATAATCTTGCTGGAATTAATAAAACATTTTATAAGATAGGAAATGAGAGCTGGATAGAATATAATAGAAGTTTCAATATAAGCAATGAAGGAATAAATATAATTAGATTTTATAGCATCGATAATGCAGGCAATCAGGAGCAGGAAAAAAATATAACAATAAAAATAGATTATACTCCACCATTTACAAATTATTCAATAAATGCAACATATGGAAATAATAAATGGATAAGAAGCGCCGCAATAATAAGTTTAAATGCCAGCGATACTCTTTCTGGAATTAACAAAACATTATACAAGATTAATGATGGAGAATGGGAAGAATATAAAGGAGAAATAAATATATCTGTTGATGGGGAGCATATCATAAGATTTTATAGCATCGATAATGCAGGCAATCAGGAGCAGGAAAAAAATATAACAATAAAAATAGATACGAGAGCGCCCACAATCCGCATTCGCTCGCCGGAAGAAGGTTACATTTATATAGCATCTAGAAAGATAATTCCAACTCTATTTGGAAACACATACATAATAGGAAAATTTGTTTCGGAAGCGGAGGCAAATGATACCAGATCCGGTATTTATTATGTTGAATTCTTAATCAATAACCAGACTCTTTGGAAGGATTATGCCCCTCCTTATAGTATTGAATTACCTCAGGAATTTCCATGTTCATTGAATAAATTAAAAGTT
>JAWAYL010000035.1:0-9668 GCA_038818725.1 Thermoplasmatota archaeon
ATTTAATTTCCTTAAAGATTTATTTTTTGCCTGAGGCTTCATCCCCTCCCTTTTCAATTTCATAATTTGGGGATTTGCCTCAGGTAATATTTTTTTCTAAATTTTCACTTTCGGAAATACTGTCTAACTAAAAATAAATTTATATATCTTTTATATTTAAAATAGTGGAAAAAGTTGATATTGCAATAATTGGAGGAGGCATAGCTGGCTTGAGTTTAGGAAAATTTTTAGCAGAAAAAGGTATTCCATTCATTCTTTTTGAGGAGCATAATGATTTTTTTAGAAAAGCATGTGGTGAAGGAATAACTCAAAAAATAGCTGGATATGACTTTTTAGACCTATATGAAAGCAAAAAAGGAATAGAAAAGGAAATATGGGAAACAATTATATATACAAATTATGGGGAAATACTCCTTGAAATGCCTATTCTCATGATAGATAAGAAAAAAGTCGAGGAAGAATTTGCAAAAAAAGCAGAAAAGCAGGGGGAAATAAGAAAAGGTGAAAAAGTTAAGAAAATAGAAGATGAAATTTTGCTTCCACAAAATGTAAAAGCAAAACTTATAGTAGGGGCTGATGGATTTTTTTCAATAACAAGAAAATATATAGGTGTAAGCCCGCCAAAAGAGGCTTTTGCAGTAGAAACATATAAAGAAAAAATTGAAAAAGATAATAGCAGATGCCACGTTGTTTTAAAAGATAGCATTGTAAAGCATGGTTATGCATGGTATTTTCCTAAAAAAGATAAATGGAATATTGGAATTGGTTCTTTTAATAAAAAATATTTTAAGGAAGGTTTTGAGAAATTTAGAAAAGAAAATTGGTCTGCTGAATGGAAAGGAGCTTATATTCCCATGGGTAAGCCTCTTCTTTCTTATGGTAAAAATGCAATTTTGGTCGGCGATGCCTGCGCCCATGTTTTTTCTAATGTTGGGGCGGGAAATATGCCTTCTATAATTTGCTCATATATTGCTTCTGAATGCATCGAAAAATGGGTGAAAAATGGTAAATATGAGCTTGAAGAATATGAAAGGAAATGGAGAGAAGTTTTAGGGAAACAATTAAAATATTCATACTATGCAGGCATTTTATTTTTCAAATTGATAAGAAGTGAATATATGAGGCATAGAATTTTGAAAAAGATGTGTAGCAATGTATCAAAATTTTATAGAAAGATGCGCTAAAGGTAAATTATTTCATTTTCAGTTATTATCCCTGTTATATATTTTGAAGGGGTTATATCAAATGCAGGATTTCTTAC
Source organism: Thermoplasmatota archaeon (assembly GCA_038818725.1). GTDB lineage: Archaea > Thermoplasmatota > E2 > UBA202 > JdFR-43 > JACIWB01. Next base: position 1,262 of record JAWAYL010000035.1, read on the forward strand.
ATTTTTTGGTTTATAAGAATAAATTGAAGTAACTTCTTGTTTGCTTCTTTCTTCTATTTTTATTTCATCACCTCTTTTTGCTTTTTTATCAAATGTGCTTTCAGGTGCTGCAACATAAAAAGGAATATCATTTTCATAAGCAATAACTGCCTTTTCATAAGTTCCTATTTTATTTACAACATCATAATTTTTTGCTATTCTATCAGCTCCCACAATTACTAAATCTACTTCTCCTTTTCTCATAAAATAGCCAGCTGAATTATCAACAATCACCGCATGTTGTATCCCTTCATTTTCTAGCTCCCAAGAGGTAAGTAAGCCTTGCAATCTTGGCCTTGTTTCATCAACCCAAACAAAAATTTTTTTATTCTTTGCCATTCTTATAGGAGCGAGAGCTGTTCCATAATCAACTGTTGCTAAGGCGCCTGCGTTGCAATGAGTTAGTATTTTAGCATCTCTCTTTATAAGCTTTTTTCCATTTTCTCCTATTTTCCTGCATTTTTCAACAATTTTTTCAGTATATTCATTTGCAGAGCTAATTGCATCTTCTCCTTTCTTAATTTTTTCAACTATATAATCAATTGCATAAAATAAATCATGAGCAGTTGGGCGAGCGTTTTTTAGCAAGCTCACAGCTTTCTTTATATCTTGTGCCATCGCTACCCCATATGCGGCTGCGCAACCAATGGCTGGCGCCCCTCTTACAACCATCTCTTTTATTGCATATGCTACATCTCTTTCATTTCTTGCTTCAAAGATTTCAAAACAGAGAGGAAGCTTTCTTTGATCAATTATTTTTAGGGAATTTTCTTCAAACCATAAGCTTCTCATCTGTTTCCCTTTTACAAGCATCTTTTACCTCCTTAAGTGTTCTTCCTACTATTATTTTTCCAAAACCTTTTATTTCCAATTGTTTTTTATTCTTTAATTTTTTCAAAGCATCCATTGCAACCTTAAATTTATCCTTATCTTTTTTTCTAAATATTGCTATTGCATTTATTTCTTCCCTGCTATAAATAAGCCAATGAATCGGTGCATCCCCGCATGGTTCTTTCATTCCTATAATCATTGCAATATCATTAACTGGATTGTAATCAACTATTTCAACAAAGTCATCATTTCCTAAATTTTTAAAATCTACTTGCGAGGCATTTATTAAAATTCTTTTTCCGTATCTAACACTTATGCTAAATCCTTCCTCTTTTTTATAGCATATTTTTTTTAGTTCCTCAACAAGTGGGTTTTTTATTTCCTCATATGAAAGAAAAAAAGTATTCATTTTAGGGGAATTAAGCAGAGAAAAATAAAATCTTCCTTTCCCTTATTTTTGAACTGATGCATTTCATTTGGCATAACAAGAGCAAAATTTCCTGGTTTAAGTTCATGCTCTTTTCCATTTTCATCAATTAACGCACCAACGCCACTTAAAACAAAAACTTCATGCTCCCAGTCATGCTTATGGAAAGGGGTGTAGCCATTTCTTCCAACAACAAATCTTCTCATCGCAAAATTTGGAGCAATTTTTTCATCTATTAGCCATTGAATTTTTACATTTTTTGCTCCTTCTTCCTTAACTTCGCTTTCATCTATCTCCTTATAATTTTTTACAATCATAAAAAGAAAAATATTAGAAATATAAATAATGCTCGCAAATCAGAGGGGAGAAACTCAATTGATGCTTTGCATATAATGGGCTTAAAATATGAAACACTCTGAACCTGATAGCATGATAAAGTTACTCCAAATGCATTATTTTCATTATCCTTCGCTCTCATTATAAAATAACCAAGCAGTTTGACCAACTTTTTCTGGATGATTTACTAAACTTGCAGTTATTGGATTTGCAAAATCTTGTTTTATTTTTGAAGGAATTAAGCCCAAAGCAGCTCTATTTATTAGCCATTCCATAGGAGTATCTGGATTTTCTACTCCTGAAGATGCAGATGCAGCTCCTCTTCAACAAAATCTCTTAAACTCATATCAAAAAATACCATCAATATGTATAAGGCTACATATTCATATGGTGATAATTTAAAATCTCTTCTGAAATGGTTCACCTACTTCTTTTGCTACATCTACAAGAAAATTCATGATTTTTTTAACATTGAAATTGCTAAATTTTTTGTTATATTTCTCCCAATAACCATTTCTTTTCTTCTTCATTTTCCCATCCCCTTTATTGATAATTTATTAGAATTATATTAAATTTTTTAAATTGTTCGACAACCCCCATATTTGAACGGCACGTCAACAAATTTTCACCTCCAGATTATAAAGGAAAGCAATTAGCCATCTTTCGACGCTTTTCTTCTTCAAATGTTTCATTTTCATATCTTAAGCCCATTCTTTGCAATGCCTCTCTATGATGGAGGTGTAGCTATTTTGATCAATGGTTTATTTTCACAATATATGAGAATTTTCCTCACAAATTTTATTACATTAATCGAAGTTCTTTTGTTACCATTATTCCCAAATATCTATGTATCTAAGCCTATTGCAATACACCGCCTTTTGTACTTTTTGCAAAGAAATTTCTGTGTAGAGACTTGTAGCCATTAACTTAATATTTTTCTCTCTAACTAATTGTTGTAGCATCCTCATCCCCTCCTGAAATAGAAGCAGGGGAGGAGTATTTCTTATTTTTTTAAATTTTCAAATTCTTGACACTGACACTACCGCTCCTGCAAAGGAAAAAAATATATAAAAGTTATATATACAGTGGGAAGATGGTGACAGTCGAAGAAAGTTTATGCAGGATTGAAATATTGAAGGAAGGACGCGAATTCATTGCAAGAGCTAAAATGCAGGGGGGAACAAAGGAATACAGAAATACAATATTCGAAGATTTGTTAAGAGAAATATTCATTGATTTACAGGAAGAATTTGGAGAAATTTGATGGTTGTAAAAGATAAAGTTGGAAGACAGAGATACATTCTCTTTACTGCAGAGTATAAAAAAATAAAATTAATAAAAGAATACAATAAAGTAAAACTGATATTTTATAATGGAAAATATGGAATCGTTAAATGCTCGCATATTGAAAAAGAAGAGATTATAAATTTTTTAAATTCGGTCAATTGTAAAACCCTCTATACATCTGGAACAATTAAAAAAATAAGAAAAATTCTCAATAATTTTTTGAGAGACGGAGCCAACTAATACTTTTTTCTCCACAAATAAGACATTTTTCTTCGCATTTTTCTTCTTCAAGAGGTACGCCAAGAGTTTTCATTGAAAAAATCTCCTCGGCTTTTTTTCCACATTCTTCTTTTCCACACCATGGAATCTCTAAAATCCCTTCCTTTATTTCTTTTTCTTTTACCCTGTGTATGTTTTCTTCTAGGAATTTTTTCGCTTTATTATACAATCTTTCATCATACTCCTTCAATTCCTTCTTTACTATTTCTATATTATCTCTTTCAATTGTTTTTTTAATTCCATCTCTCGAAACGACTGTAATAACATTTTTTTCAATATCCTTTGGTCCTATTTCTACTCTAAGAGGAACACCTTTCAATTCCCAATCATAAAATTTACTTCCAGGCGTTTTATCTTCCCTTTCATCAATAAAACTTCTTATCCCATTTTCCTTCAATTTTTCATTTATTTTTTTGCATTCTTCCATTATTTTTTCTTTCCATCCTTTGAAAAATATTGGTATAATTATAACCTGTATTGGAGCTATTGAGGATGGCAGCTTTATACCTTTTTCATCTCCATGTAGTCCAATAATTGCTCCTAAAACTCTTTCAGACATCCCATATGTTGTCTGATGACAGTAATAGTGCTTCCCATCAATTCCTTCATATTTTATTTCAAAAGGGCGGGAAAAATTCTCCTTATATTGATGTATCGATCCTACTTGCAAGCTTTTCATCGATGGCATAAGAACATCTAAACCAATTGAATAAAATGCCCCTGCAAACTTATCCCAGTCGGGGCGCCTGCTGGCAATGAAGGGGATGCAGAGGGCGGAAAAAAATGATTTTGCAATTTGCAAATCTTCTTTTATCTGTTTTTCTGCGTCTTCAAAATCTGTATGACAGGTATGAGCCTCAAAAAAATGAATTTCTCTAACCCTTATAAATGCCTTTGTCATTTTTGTTTCGTATCTAAATGTATTTACAATCTGAAATGTTTTTAATGGCAAATCAGCATGAGAGCGAATCCATAGAGAAAAAATGGAATATAAAGCTGTCTCTGATGTTGGACGAAGTAACATTTTTTCCTCGAGTTTATTGTCACCAGCATGAGTAACCCAATATACTTCAGATGAAAAACCCTTTATATGCTCCTCCTCCTTTTTAAAAAGATTTTCTGGAATTAGAAGAGGGAAATAAACTTCTTGATGTCCTGTTTTTTCCATTTCTTCTCTTATAATCTTATCTATATTTTGCATTATTTTCCATCCATAAGGTTTCCATATATTCATTCCTTTTATAGGATACCTTTTGTCACATAAATCCGCTTTTTCAACTATCTCATTATACCATTCATCGAATTTTTCTTTATCAATCATCTTACCAGAAAATATTTTCACATTAAAATAATTAATGCAAACACAACAAATTTATAAGCACGAAAATACTTCATGGAAAATGAGTAGCTATAATCCATTTGAAATTGAAAAGAAATGGCAGAAAAAATGGAAGGAAATGAAAATTTATAGATTTAATCCAGGTAAAAAGCCAGTTTACAGCATAGACAATCCCCCGAGATATGCGTCTGGAGCACTTCATATAGGGCATGCTGTGCATTATACTCATATAGATTTTATTGCAAGATATAAAAGGATGCGTGGCTATAATGTATTTTTCCCTCTATGTTTTGATGTAAATGGCATCCCTATCGAGGAAAGAGTTGAGAGGAAATATGGAATAACAAGGAAAAATATAGAGAGGCATGAATTTATCGAGCTATGCAAAAAATTTGCAGATGAAAATATAAATGAAATGATTCGCCAGTTTATGATGCTGGGTCATTCAATGGATGAAACCATTTACTATAGAACAGATGCTGAATATTTCAGAAGGCTTACCCAGATTTCTTTTATAAGACTTTATAAAGAAGGGTACATTTATAGAGGAAAATTTCCAGTAAATTGGTGCCCTCGCTGTATGACGGCAATGGCAGACGCTGAAATAGAGCATGTTGAAAGAAAAACATTGCTAAATACAATAAAATTCTATCTTGTAGAGAGTTGCGAGGGAGATGGAATAAAAAAAGATGAAAAAGGAAGCTATATAGAGATAGCAACAACCCGCCCGGAATTGCTTTCTACTTGCCAACTTGTTGCTATTAACCCAGCCGATGAAAGAAAATTAAATTTAGTTGGGAAAGAAGTAAGAGTGCCAATATATGAAAAAAAGATAAGAATTGTTGAAGATGAAAAAGTAGATCCAAGTTTTGGAACAGGCATAGTAATGATTTGCACTATCGGCGATAAAGATGATTTAGAATGGGCGATGAAATACTCTTTGCCATTAGAGATATGCATAAATGAAGATGGAACAATGAATGAAATTTCTGGAAAATATAAAGGGCTAAAAATAGAGGAAGCTAGGAAAAAAATAATAGAGGAGCTAAAGAAAAATAATTATCTAACTAAACAGCAAGAAATAGAGCAGAGCGTTGGCGTTTGCTGGAGGTGCAAAACTCCGATAGAATTTATAAATGCAGAGCAGTGGTTTTTGAAAATGTTGCCTATAAAGGAAAAGATAATTGAGGTTGCGAAAGAGATGAAATGGTATCCAGATTATATGTTTAAAAGATTTGAGGAATGGGTAAACTCGCTTGAATGGGACTGGGTAATTTCAAGGCAGAGATATTTTGCAACTCCTTTGCCACTATGGGAATGCACAAATTGCAAGGAGGTAGTTCTTGCAGATGAAAAAGATTGCTATGTAGATCCAACCATAGATAAGCCACCGGTGGAGAGATGCCCAAAATGCGGTGGAAGCTTAAAAGGTTGCGAAGATGTATTCGATACTTGGATGGATTCTTCAATAACACCTCTATTCAATACTTTCTGGGAAAGAGATGAAAAACTTTTTAAAGAGCTTTATCCAATGTCACTACGCCCGCAGGCGCATGATATTATAAGGACTTGGGCTTTTTATACAATTTTAAGATGCTATTTGCTAACAAATAAAAAACCTTTTGAAGAAATAATGATAGATGGTTTTATACTTGCTCCAGATGGAAAACCAATGCATACTTCTCTTGGCAATGTTGTTGACCCTATTGAAATAATAGAAAAAAATGGAAGCGATGCCTTGCGCTACTATGCTTCAACATGTAAGCTTGGTGAAGATAATCCATTTCGTCATAAAGATTTGGTTAGAGGAATAAGATTGATGAATAAATTATGGAATGTTGAAAATTTTATAGGTAACTTAATAAAGAAGAAGCCAGAAAAATGTGGGCTTAGAATTGTTGATAGATGGATTCTTAGCTTGTATAGCAGAACAATTAAAAAAGCAACTGAATATATGGATAAATTTGAATTTTCAAATGCAATGAAGGAAATTGAATATTTTTTGTGGCATAAATTTGCAGACCACTATATAGAAATGGTAAAGCATAGAATTTATGAAGAAAAAGATGAGGCATCTTTATATACTCTTTATGTTATAGGGCTTGGAATTTTAAAAGCATTTTCTCCATTTTTACCTTTTATAACAGAGGAAATCTATGAAAGATTTTATAAAAAATTTGAAGGAAAAGAAAGTGTGCATATTTCAGAATGGCCAGAGCCAATTTTAATAGATGAAGAAGCAGAGATGGAGGGAGAAAAAGTTAAGGAAGTAATTTCTGAAATAAGGGAATGGAAAAGTAAAAATGGCATACCATTGAATTCAACTTTATCAAAAGTTATAATATATGGAAAAGTAAAAGAAGAAGATATAATATCTGGAACCCTTAAAATAAAAGAAATAGTTTTTGAAGATAAATCAAATATTGAAAAAGTAGCATTTCCTATTTATAGTAAAATCGGACCATATTTCAAGGAAAAAAGTAAAATTGTTTTAGAAGAAATAAAGAAGAATGGAAAAGAAATTGCAAAAAATGTCGAAGAAAAAGGATTCTATTCATTCATTTTTGAAGGAGAAGAAATAAAGATAGGAAAAGAATTTTTGGAAATAAAAGAAGAAAGTAGAGAAAATCTATTAAAAGCTGGAGACATATTCATTCTAGTGGAAAGATGAAAAAGGAAACTATTGCAAAGATTATTGCAATAATTGTAATATTAATTATGATTTTTTCTGGATTTATTGCAATTTTCTATAGGTAAGTTTTATTTTCCATAAATGCATTTTAATCATGCTAAAAATAAATTTGCTAAACTTGAAAATGAAAAATCCTCTTATGCTCGCCTCTGGCTTGCTTGATTTAACAAAAGAGAGTATGGAAAAATTTAGGGATGCAGGAGCAATTGTTACTAAATCTATTGGAAAGGAAGAGAGAAAAGGATATAAAAATCCTGTTTTTTTTGAAGTTGATTGCGGGATACTGAATGCAATAGGACTTGCAAATCCTGGAATAGATAGCTATTTAAAAGAAATAAAAGGGATAAAGATTAATAATCTCATTGGAAGTATATTTGGAAAAGATGTGGATGAATTTTTATATGTAGCAAAAAAGTTTTCAAAATATGTTAAAGCAATAGAAATGAACATGAGTTGTCCTCACGCAAAAAAATTTGGTGCCGAATTTCCAGATGATGAAATAAAAAATGCTATTGAAGCTATAAAAGAAGTAGGTAAGCCAATTTTTGTAAAAATAGGTGCGGAAAATGCCTTGAGGCGGGCGGAGCTTGCTATCGAAGGAGGGGCAGATGCAATTGTTGCAATAAATAGCATAAGGGCGATGGCAATAAATATAGAAGTAAAAAAGCCTGTTCTTGGAAATATTTTTGGAGGATATTCTGGAAAAGCAATAAAGCCCATAGGGATAAGATGTGTATATGAAATTGCGAAAAATTTTGATTTGCCAGTTGTAGGAGTAGGAGGAATAATGAATGCAGAAGATGTAATTGAATATATGATGGCGGGAGCAAGGGCTGTTCAAATTGGAGCAGGAATATACTATAAAGGAGAGAGAATATTTAAAGAAATATGTAAAGATTTAGAGAAATGGCTCGAGAAAAATGGATATACCAGAATAGAAGATATCGTGGGAATTGCAATCGAAAAATAAATTTTATTAAAGCCTTATACATATTGATGGTATTTTTTGATATGAGTTTAAGAGATTTGGAATTATGGTCAGAAAACTTAGTTGGAAAAGCATTTGAGAAAATAACAGAAGAATATTTGAAAAAATATATAGCAGATGCAACTGGAATAAAATTAGATAGATTATATAGAGATGTAACATCTGTTGGTGAAAAGAGAAAATTGGGTA
>JAWAYL010000036.1:0-9559 GCA_038818725.1 Thermoplasmatota archaeon
GTGCAACTGCTACAGATAACTATGCTGTTTCAAATGTATCATTATGGTATCGCTATTCTACAGATAATTCTTCATGGGGAGCATGGACCTTCTTTGAAAAAGATGAAGTTGCTCCTTGGCAGTGGAATTTCGATTTTCCAGATGGAGAAGGCTATTATGAATTTTATTCTATAGCAAATGATACTGCTGGAAATATGGAGAGCGCACCAGCAAATGCAGATGCAATTGCCGGATATAGATATGGTGATACTTTTCCTCCTATAATATTTAATATTTCTGTAAATCCGCCAAATCAAGTTAAAGGAGGAAATGTAAATATCTCTTGTATAGTTATTGATGAAGAGTCTGGCATTAGGAATGTTTATCTATCATTAACTTATCCATCTGGTGCAGGTTATTCAAATATTTCAATGAAAAACATAGGCAATCTTTATTATCTGAATCAAACCTATACAATTGTAGGAAAATACGATTTCAAAATAATTGCAATAGATAGAGCAGGAAATTGGGCAATCAGTAGCGTATATCATTTCAATATAACTAGTGGGCCAAATAATCCACCTATAACAACCTGTATTTTTACCCCTTCTTCTCCAGATGGCAAGAATGGATGGTATATAAGGAATGTGGATGTAACGCTAAATGCAATTGACCCAGATGGAGATGAAATTCTATATACTAAATATAGAATAGATGATGGTGGATGGACAAATTATAGCGGAAAATTTACTATAAGTGATGATGGAGAACATTTGATAGAGTTTTATAGTGTAGATAATAGAGGAGGAATAGAAAATTTAAAGAATGCTACATTAAAGATAGACAAATCAAAGCCGTTTTTAGTGCTCACGAAACCATTACCTGGATATCTTTATCTATTTGATAGGCAAATAATTCCTCTTGCAAGTGGGAAAACTATTATAATTGGGAGAATTGTTGTAATGGCAATTGCGGTAGATGAGAACTCAGGAATTGAAAATGTATCTTTTTATGTAAATGGAGTTTTGCAAAGCATTGATACGTTATATCCGTATGAATGGATATGGCATGGATGGTTCGGCTATGCGTACTTACATGTTGGTGCATATAATAGAGCAGGTTTATCTGAAGAGACAAAGCCATTGCTTGTATATATGATTAGCCTATAATCTACAGATCATCTATCTTTATTTCAAGTTCTTTATCGCCTTTAAATATTGCTTTTATTTCTTTGCTATTAAATAAATTTACTTTGCAACCTGTAGCGATTTTTATTCCAAATGCAACATCTTCATTTCCATATAAATCAACTTCACTTATTTTCATTTCTTTTTTTGCTTTTTCTCCCATTTCAATTCCAATTTTTACATATTCATTAAAAACTTCTTTATGGCGTGAAATATTATATAATTCAAGGAAGATATCTGGTGTTGTATCTTTTAATGTTGGGCGAGCAATTCTTGCCTCTTTTAGCTCATCTTTATCAATTTCACATATTATGCTTTCTTCCTTAAAATATTCTGTCTTATTTATCATTTCTCCATTTGGTTTATATATTCTGCTTCCTCCCCAAAAAGAAAGCCCATTTTCCTCTCCAACAAGATTTGAATATGCAACAAAAACTGTATTTTCTATCGCTCTTGCAGGAAGTACACTTTCAAATTGCTTTCTTGTTGTGGATGGGGATGCAGATATACAAACAATTAAATCTGCTCCTTTCAATACCATTCCTTTTATCAATTCTGGAAAGAAAATATCATAGCATATAGCAATACCTATCTTCCATCCATTAAAATTAAAAACAGGCAAATCCTTTCCAGGAGAAAAATAAAATTTTTCTTCAAATGGCCCAAAATTTGCAAGGAAATTTTTGTTATATATTTCTATACTGTCTTGCTTGATAAAAACAGCAGAATTATATATTATTCCTTTTCTTTCCTCTATTGGCATTCCAAAAATTACTCCTTTTTCCTCACATATCTCCTTCATTTCTCTTATTGATTCTCCATCAATTCCTTCTGCAAGAGAGAAAATTTCTTCTCTACATGCGTAGCCAGTTAAAGCCATTTCTCCAAATATATACAATTCCGCTTCTTCATTCTTTATAAATTTTTCCATCTTATCAATATTCTTTTTCTTATTTCCCAATTTTGGTTTCATGCTTACTATGCAAATTTTCATAGGAAGAAATAAATTCTTTTTTAATATATCTTTTTATGCTAAATATAAATGAAGAAGAAGCCCTGGATATTATACTAAATTTCATAAGAGATTATAGAGAAAAAAGTGAGAGAGAAAAAATTGTTATTGGATTATCTGGAGGTGTTGATTCATCACTTGTTGCAAAATTGGCTACAATGGCAATAGGAAAAGAAAATGTGCACTCAATTTTCCTTCCAGATGTTTCTACACCTCTTGAAGATTTCGAACATTCTCGTGTTATGGCAAAAAGTTTAGGCATCTCTTATAAAGTTATTGATTTATCTCCAATGATTCATTCCATAACAAATGCATGCGGTGAGATGGATGAAATTACTTTAGGAAATATAAAAGCAAGGTTAAGAATGATATTTCTATATCAATTCGCAAATTCAAAAAATGCTCTTGTTTGCGGGACATCAAATAAAACAGAACTTATGATTGGATACTTTACTAAATACGGAGATGGGGCAAGCGACATTCTTCCAATAGGCGATTTATATAAAACACAAGTATATCAGCTTGCAAGATATGTTGGAATCCCCGAGGAAATATTGAAGAAGCCGCCAACGGCTGGCTTATGGAAAGGGCAGACGGATGAAAAGGAGCTTGGTATATCTTATGAAAAGCTTGACAAAATATTATATGGGCTTGAAAGACAGAAAAGTTTTGAAGAAATATCAAAAATAGCGGAAGTAAGCATTGAAGAAGTGAAAAGAATATATGGAATGGTTAAAAAAACAGAGCATAAGAGAAAATTTCCTGTTATTCCAAAAATATCATTTCGCACAATAGGCATTGATTGGAGAGTTCCTCTATAGCTTTTCCTCTAACTCTTCATATTTTTTCTTTAATATTTTCAATGCCTCTTGCAATGCCTCTTTTGCAGATATTGAGCCATCTGTCTCATATTGCATTATTATTCTTTTTTCGTCTCCCTCTAATTTTATAGCATTTAACTTGCAAGTTTCTACGCAACTCTTGCATAAAATGCAATCTATTTCATTTTTAACCCTCAGTTTGTTGTTTTTAATTTCAAGAATATTTCTTGGACATGCATTTATACAATCGCCGCATAAATTGCATTTATCCTCTATTTTAATTATTGGATAATATTTATATCCTATACCGCATATTGCCTGCCATTTTGCATGCTCCTTGCCTGTGCCGAGAATTGCTTCTGCCTCAAGTATAAGGCGCTGGTTTTTTATAAGCTTTACAATTGGAATATTTTTATCAATAACCTCCCACATTGGGTCCTCAGCTTTTAAATCAGCAGAATAAACTGTTCCTTCTCCTTCCTTGCTTAAAGTATAGTGAACTGTGCATGAAGGGCATCCCTTTCCATTGCATACACACTCATTTCTTGGAACAAGCAAATCAAGTCTTGTTGGAAGTGGCAGCATAGCGAGGCGATGGGCAATTATTTCGTCAAAAAGAGCAGAAGTATTATCATAAATTTTTACATTTTCTATTGCAAGTTTTGGTAAATCAGAAATAAGCGTCCTTCTTATAGCATTCACAAAATGAGGCGTTGTATCTTCAAAAAGAATTTTTGCATAATTATCTGTTAGCTCAATAAATGAAAGTTTCATACTCTTCTCCCGCGCTTCCCTCCTTTTTCCCTGCATCCATCATGTGGCAAAGGCGTTACATCCTCTATTCTCCCTATTTTGAAGCCAGCCCTCGCCAGCGCCCTTATCGCTGCCTGTGCCCCCGGTCCAGGACTTTTGCTCCTCCCTCTTCCTATTCCCCTCACTTTTATATGTAATGAATCTATTCCTTTCTCTTTTAGCTCTTCCGCCACTCTCTGGGCTGCTACCATTGCTGCATATGGTGATGGCTCATCTTTATCTGATTTTACAACCATTCCTCCGGAGCATTTTGCGAGCGTTTCCGCTCCTGTTATATCTGTAACTGTAATTATTGTATTGTTATGGGATGAAAAAATATGGGCAATCCCCCATTTTCCCATTTTACACCTCCTTTTCTCTTACTATAATTTCCTCTTTTTTCGGGCGAGCTGGATGTAATTCATTGTTTAAAGGAGATTTTGGTGAATATGAAATTTTTTCTTCTTCGCTTCTTCTAACTAAATATGACGGAATTGTTACTTTTCTTCCATCTATTGCTATATGGCCATGAACTATTAGCTGGCGAGCTTGCTTTGGAGTCCTTGCCAATCCATGTAAATATACAAGTGTTTGTAATCTTCTCCCAAGTATATGTTCAACATTTAAAGCAAGAACATCTTCAAGCGTTGCATTTTCTGGAAGGATGCCAAGATTATATAATCTTTTCAGCAATGCTTCTTTTTCTTTTTCTGCTTGCTTTTCGCCTGCCTTAGCTCTCAGCTTTCTTGCTTGCTCTCTTGCTTTCCTTAATATTGTTTCCGCTCTCCATATCTCTCTTTTTTTCATTAGTCCATATTTCTGAACAATCTCCTTTTCCCTTTCTATTCTTTCCGCCCGCCATGGATGGGAAGGTGTTTCATATTTTTTTCTTGGAAATTTAGGGTCACCCATTTTATCACTTCTTCTCTTTCTTTTCCTTCTTTTCCTTCTTTTCTTCTTTTCCTTCTTCTCTCTTCTTTGCCATCTCTTTGCTTCTTATAACTCCCACTGTCAAGCCAGTTCTTTTATGGCTTCTTGTTCTTTGCCCTCTTACAGGTAAACCTTTTTCATGCCTTATACCACGATATGCTCTTATCTTTTTCAGTAAATTTATATCTTCTCTCTTCACTAAATCTATTTCAGAGCCAATTAAATGCAAATCTTTACCAGAATATAAATCGCCTCTCCTATTTCTCATCCAGCTTGGCAACCATTCATTTATTTTTTCTATCGCATTGCTTATATCTTCTATTTCCTTATCTGAAAGATAACCTATTCTCTTCTTTTTATCTATTCCAACATGTGTGAGAATTGCATTAGCTGTCATATAGTTTATTCCTCTTATTTTTGTTAATCCATACATCACTGGCTTATTTCCATCTATATCTGTTGCTGCTATTCTCACGATATATTTAAATTCCTTTTCTTCAGCCATGGCGGATAAAAATAGCAAATATATATTTAATATTTGCTCTTAAATCTGCTTAGTGAGTTCATCCAAATTTTCAAGCAAAATCATCGATCCTTTCAAATATTCGCAAAAATATTAAAAACAAAATCATTTTATTTTGTGGAATTGATAAAAATTTCTCGCTACCCCTTTCTTTCAGAAGCAAAAGAATGGGTCAAGAACAGAGGCATAGCCATAGAGGAAATAATTGGTGATATAGTTTATGAAAGGGCAAGAAGAAGAGGCATGGAAAGAGTAAGGCAGGCAATAATTGATGGAATTGTTAGAGAAGCTCCTTTAGCAAATGAGATAGATTTTGAAATGGAAGTTTATTCATATGCAATTGCAAGAATGATTGCTGTTGCTTTTGAAAATGATTATGTTTTGCGAAGATATGCTCTTGCTGAAGCAAAAGGAGCATATGAAAAAATGAAAGAAGAAAATGAAGAAATAATAATCGAAATTTTGAAAGAATTTAAAATAGAGCATACTGACGGAAAAATACATTTTTCTGATTATTTAAAATATGCTCCTACATGGGATGCAAAATGGAAATTGGTTAATAGAGAGTTAAGCAATGGTTATGTAAAACTAAATAAGCAGGAAATTGCAAGAATTTTGCAGGAAGCAATAAGTAAAAAAATTTATCATGAGCTGTCTTATATGCATGCTCCTCCTGAAATAAAGAAAATTTTTGGTGAGGAAATAAATTTGCTTAAAAATAAAATATCATTTAAAAAAGAAATAAAAAAAGAGAAAAGCATATCTGATTTTCCACCTTGCATATCAAGTATTATTTCTTCAATAAATTCTGGAAAAAATGTTCCTCATGTTGCAAGATTTACTCTTGTTGCATTTTTAAATGAAATTGGTATGGATGAAAAAGAAATGCTCGCCCTATTTTCAAAATCTCCAGATTTCAATGAAGAAAAAGCTCTTTATCAAATACATCACATAACTGGCAAAATATCAAGCACAGTTTATGCCGCCCCTAAATGCTCAACTATAAGAACATGGGGCTTCTGCTTCCCAGATGAAAAATGCAAGCACATCTTTCATCCAATTATGTATTACAGGAGGAAAAAATGAACTTTTTGAAAAGAAAATTTTTTTCATATTATATGCACCCAAAAATAATTTTTCCCAATAGAATAGATAGAAGAGAATATGCCTTTATTCCTTTTGGCGGGGAAATGCGCCGCCACATCGCATTTTCATCAAAGGAAAAGCTTGTTGAATATTTAAAAAATGAAGTTCCAGCTCATGCCTATTATTCATCCGCTTATTATTTGCATCCATCAGAGGAAAGTATGGATGAAAAAAAATGGATGGGCGCTGACCTTATTTTTGATTTAGATGCTGACCATTTGCCAAATGTTGATGAAATGAGTTATGAGCAATCTTTGGAAGAAGTTAAAAAAGAGGCAATTAAGCTTTTATCCTTTCTTACAGATGATTTTGGTTTTTCTGAAAACGAAATAGAAATATATTTCAGTGGTAGCAGAGGATATCATTTTCATGTTAAAAATAGCAGAGTTTTATCGTTAGGAAGCCAAGAAAGGCGTGAAATAATTGATTATGTTACTGGAAGAGGTTTGATAATTGAAAATGTTTTGAAGGAAAAAATTATTCCAAAAGAAGGAAAATTTACCGATAAAACAATTGAAATTGATATAAAGCCAGGATGGAAAAAAAGATTTGCACATGCTTTAGTAAATTTTTTTAAAGAAATAAAGGCAAAAGAAAAAGAGGAAGCAATAAATGCATTAATTAAAATAGGAGCAAGCAAAAAAGTTGCTGAACAGCTATATGATTTGCTTACAGAAGAAAGAATCAAAAGAATAGAGCAAGGAAAAGTTGATCAAGCAACACCTTTTAAAAAGATAATTAAGCCCCTTATGGAAAAAATATTTATCTCACTCCAGAGCGAGGCTGATGAACCAGTTACTTCTGATATAAAAAGGCTAATTCGCCTTCCTGGCTCACTTCATGGGAAAAGTGGGCTGATGGTGGCAAAAGTTGATTCAATATATGATTTTAATCCACTATGCGATGCGGTTGTTTTTAGCGATGAAGAAATAGAAGTAAATATTATCAAGCCATTAAAGATAAGGATGATGGAAAATAATTTTGAAGTTAAGGAAGGGAAGCAAAAATTGCCTGAATATCTTGCTGTTTTTTTAATTGCAAGAGGATTTGCAAGTGTTTAAGAAAATATTTAAATTGGATTTGGTATTCACAATTCAAAGGATTTGTTGGAGGAAGAAAATGAAAACTGTGGGAGAAATTAAAAAAATTCTTAAACAAAATGAAAAAGAATTGAAGGAAAAATACAAAATAAAAGAAATAATGATCTTCGGGTCTTATGTAAGAAATGAGCAGAAGAAAAAAAGCGATATAGATATTCTTGTAGATTTTTATGAAATTCCAGACCTTTTGAAATTCATTGAGATTGAAAGACATATAAAGAAGATGTTGGGAGTTAAAGTTGATTTGGTTCCTAAACCTGCTTTGCGTCCGGAATTGAGAGATAAAATTTTAAACGAGGCAACAACAGTATGAAAAGAGATTACAAACTTTTTGTAAAAGATATTCTACAGGCCATAGATAAGATCGAGAATTTTATCGGAACGATGAGTTTTGATGAATTTATGAAAGATGAGAAGACCAAAAGCGCTGTGATAAGAGAAATTGAGGTAATTGGAGAAGCATCAAAGAATATCCCAGAATCAATAAGAATCAGGAGCAAGGACTTGCCTTGGAAAGATATGGCAAGAATGAGAGATAAGGTTACTCATTCTTACTTTGGAATTTATTATGAAACCGTTTGGAAGTTTATCAAAGAAAGGTTGCCTGAGATTAAATCGTTAATTTCAAAATTACTCGAGGAGCTCGAGAGAGAAAATGAGTAAGTTGTATGATAAGCCCGCAAGAGCTTTTGAACCCTGAAACATGTTTTTGGGAGTGAAAGACAAAATTGCCTGAATATCTTGCTGTTTTTTTAGTTGCAAGAGGATGGGCAACTATTTAAGGTGGCGAGGTTAACCATGGAGTATAATATACTATGGAATATATCCAATCTATTTTATCTCCTTTCCCAGGGCCTCTTCCACTTGGTCCGCTTTCGTGCCCCCACCAATTGTTAGTAGCATCCGTAATGCAATTAATACCTAAAAATCCATAATCATCGTTTCCTTCTATTGCGTTATAATTGTAGGTGTTTCCTATTGATAGGTAATCCACTATCCCTATAGTACAATCCTTTATTATATTATTTTTAAAATTATTGAACGAAGAGATACTACACATCACCCCGATAGAAGTATTTTCTATAGAATTATTCGTGACTTCGTTTAGGGATGCTTCGGAAAATAATATCCCAAAGAAAAGATCCTTACTAAGTGTACAACCATTTATTTTGTTGTTAGTTGAGAAAAGTAGATAAATCCCAACATTGTTGTAAGAGGAGATATTCTCTACTATGTTATCTCTTGACCCAAACAAACTTATTCCACTATCTGTGTCTTGGATAATACAATCTTTGATTTTTCCGTTTTTTACATTTCCTAAATGGATTCCATTGAATGTTCTCCATCCGTGAATATAGCAGTTTCTTATTATGAAATAAGCAGTTGTATTTTCAATTCGGATCCCAACAGCTGTTGATGCACTAATTTCCCATCCTTCGATAATATACGGATCCTCTATTGTTCCGCTTCCTCCACTTACACCATTTGTGGGAGTGAATTGATTATTTCCATTTATATAAATTGGGTCATGTGGTATATATTGCGTATCAGGAATTTCTCCTTCTATCAGTTTCCTATTTTCACCTGAATAAGAGGAATTTTGGAGTGGTATTGCAAGCACATTTGTTTTTTTCAACCATATGAAAATAAAACCATTATCGAGATATTGAGGAGCTTTTGCAAAGCCCCGAGAATCCCAAGCTATAACTATTTGCGGACCTTTTAATACATATCCACGAGGTGAAAAAAGGGAACCGCCAAATATCATAGTAAATGTGTTTTCATCCATCGACCACCAAGCTATTGAATTTATCTTTCCAACTATTATTTTTTCACCTGTCCTATTTAAGAGATGCTTATTGGGATCAATTATAATTGCTCGTCCGTGCTCTGTAAAGGAAATTAGCGCGACGTTTTTTTCAAATATTATATTATCCCTATTTAAATTATGTATATCATTTCCGTCTGGTTTATCTGAAGATACAAGAATGTTTCCTGTATTAACTGTTGGCAATGGTTTATGTATCGCTTTTATTTCTTTATATATTGCTTTTGTTTCAGAAACGCTT
>JAWAYL010000037.1:0-9475 GCA_038818725.1 Thermoplasmatota archaeon
TTTCTTTACTAAAGGTTTCAACATTTTTCCATCCTTCATCTGTTATTTCTATAGCGAGTAATTTCTTTGTTTTTACATCCACAGCGATATGCGCTTTAATCCATCCTTTCATCCCAGAAGAATCGAGGGCAATTATTACATCCTCCTCAACTTCCTTAAAAATCCTTCCATCTGACGAAATGGAAGAAAAGCGACATGAACAAAGGCAAGAAATGTCATGAAAGGGTCTTCCTCTCTTTTTGTAATTCATTTCCTCTAGTTCCTCATCCCATGTTTCCATAATTTCTCGCATTTTTATCCCCTCCCTGAAAGAAATTATGCAAGAAAATAAAAAATTTTAGGATTTATTCAACAAAGCACCCATTTGCGAAAAATTTATATAGAAGAATAATTATATACTTCGGTGATTAAAATGTTGACAGGTAAACAGCCGATTTTAATATTGAAGGAAGGGACTGAAAGAGAAAGGGGAAGGGAAGCACAATATAATAACATAAGAGCAGCGATAGCAATTGCAGACGCAGTCCGCTCTACACTTGGTCCAAAAGGTATGGACAAAATGCTCGTTGATAGCATGGGAGATGTAGTGATTACAAATGATGGCGTTACAATCCTCAAGGAAATAGACGTGGAGCATCCTGCAGCAAAGATGATAGTAGAAGTTGCAAAAGCTCAGGATGAAGAATGCGGCGATGGCACAACGACGGCGGTTGTGCTTGCTGGCGAGCTGCTGAAGAATGCGCAGGATTTAATAGACCAGGATATTCATCCTACAGTTATAGCTGATGGTTACAGGATGGCGAGCAATAAAGCTTGCGAAATCCTAGAAAGCATTGCTCTCGATGTTGAGCCTGACGATGAGAAACTGTTGAGAAAAATTGCAGAGACTTCAATAACTGGGAAGGTTGCAGAGACAAACAAAGAATTGCTTGCAGAAATTGCATATAAAGCGGTTAAGAGTGTTGCAGAAAAGATAAATGGCAAAATAAAGGTTGACATAGATAACATAAAAGTTGAGAAAAAACAGGGCGGCTCAGTCGAAAATACAGAACTTATAAATGGAATAATCCTAGATAAGGAAAGAGTTCATCCAGATATGCCAGTTATTGTTAAGGACGCAAAGATACTTCTGCTTAACAATGCACTAGAAGTTAAAAAGACTGAAGTAGATGCTCAGATAAGAATATCAGACCCATCCCAGCTGCAAAAATTCCTTGAAGAAGAGGAGGCAATGATAAGAAACATGGTTGAAAAAATAAAGAAGAGTGGTGCAAACGTTGTTATATGCCAGAAGGGAATCGATGATTTAGCACAACATTATCTTGCAAAGGCAGGGATATATGCGGTAAGGAGAGTTAAAAAATCAGATATGGAGAAACTTGCAAGAGCAACAGGAGCATCGATAATAACAGAGCTAGATGAAATAAAACCAAAAGATCTTGGTTATGCTGGAAAAGTAGAAGAGAGAAAGATAGGAGAAGACAAGATGACATTCATAACAGAGTGCAAGGAAGCGAAGGCAGTGAGCATATTAATAAGAGGAGGAACAGAACATGTTGTTGATGAAATTGAGCGTGGCTTGCATGATGCATTGAGTGTAATAGCAGTAGCACTTGAAGATGGAAAAATGACAACAGGGGGTGGCTCAGCAGCGGTAGAAATTGCTATGGGTCTAAGAGATTATGCAGCAACAGTTGGAGGAAGAGAGCAACTTGCCATAGAAAAATTTGCAGATGCAATTGAAGTTATTCCACGTGCATTGGCAACAAATGCAGGAATTGATCCAATAGATATACTTATTGAGTTAAGAAAAGCTCATTCTGAGGGCAAGAAATATCATGGAGTAAATGTTTATCAGGGAGGGACAGTTGATATGAGGGAGAAAAATGTCCTTGAACCATTACGCGTCGGCAAGCAAGCAATCCGCTCAGCAACAGAGGCTGCAATAATGATTTTGCGCATAGATGACATAATTGCAGCAAGAGAAGTTTCAAAAGAAAAGGGCAAAAAGCCAGGAGAGGAGGAAGAAAAAGAAGAGAGTGAATTCTAATCCTTTCCCCTTTAGCTTTTTATATATTTTTATGTATTTCTTTTATGATTGTAAGGGATATAAATTTGAAAAAAGTTAGAAGCAATAGAGATTTGGTAAAACAATTTTATTATTCAGGAGGTTTTACAGCAAAAAAAATAGGAATTGCATTGAAAATAATTGAGGAAATGATAAAAAAGGATTATTTTATTTTCGTTACCTTTCCTGCTTGTATAGTTTCTACTGGAACAAGAGGAGTTATAAGAGACATGCTTAAAAATAGAATAGTAGATGGGGTTATTACAACCTGTGGAACAATTGATCATGATTTAGCGAGGAGTTTTAAAAATTATTATCATGGCTCGTTTGATGCGAATGATGTTGAGCTTCATAAAAAAGGAATAAACAGATTAGGAAATATATTTATCCCAAATGAGAGTTATGGAGTTGTTATCGAGAAAAAAATAGAGGAATTTTTTAAAAATTTTAAAGGAAAAATAGGTAGTAGAGAAATAGCTTGGAAAATAGGAGAGAAACTTGGAAGACAATCAATTTTATATTGGGCATGGAAAAATAAAATACCTTTTTATGTGCCTGCAATATATGATGGAGCGGTTGGATGGCAGTTATGGAGGATGAAAAATAGGATAGAGATTGATTTATCTAAGGACGAAGACGAACTCTGTGAGATATTTTTTGGTAAAAGCAAAATAGGTGGAATTGTAATTGGTGGAGGAATTGCGAAGCATCATCTCATATGGTGGGCTCAATTTCACGGCGGGCTTGATGCGGTCGTTTATATCACATCCGCCCAGGAGTGGGATGGCTCTTTATCTGGAGCTAGGGCTAAGGAAGCGATCTCGTGGGGAAAGGTAAAAGAGAGAGCAAAACATGTTACAATAGAAGGAGATGCAACTGTAATATTGCCACTTTTGATTTCTTCTATTCGATGATTGAACCAGATTTTTTATAAAATAATAATGTATAAAAAGCATGGAAAAAATAGCAATTATTGCATTTCTAGTGATGTTTTTAATTAGCATTGGCGCTAAGGCTATAGAAATTGGTGAAATTAGAGTTGATGATGGAAAAATAACTGGAAAATATCTTCCAGCTGGACTTGAAGGCAAAATTTCATGTTATAAAGGAGATAGAAAAATAATTGAAATGGTTTATAAAAATGACTCAATAGAAGTATCAATACAGTTTTTTGACACTCTTGAAAAAATTGTTGAAAGAGATCCACTTCTAAAGGAGGAAATAAGAAAAGCATTATTACCAATAAACATAAGAGGTGCATTTTTTGGGTTTGAATACTCTGGATGTATAATAGAATTGCATGACGCACCCTCAAGATTCCTAAAAATATTTTCTGATAAAATAATGATAAGCGAAATTTATGGTTATGAAATAAATCTTTTAAATGAAAAATTAATAAAAATGAAAAAGGAAAATATGAGTGTTGTTTTAATGAGCGATGAAAATCTGTTTTTTGATGGTGAAAATATAACAGCTAACAACAATATTATTCTTGCAAGCTTCTATTATTCAGAGGAGAAAATAGAGGATGCTTTTTTAAACAGAGAGATAGGAGGAGAAATAATCATAACTGGCTTTGATTTAAATAATGAAACATACTCATTGTCGTATTTTGGAGAAGTTTCAATAGAAGCGATTGCGATAGCAAATGGAAGAATATTACTTAATATAAAAGGAAATTCAACATCAGGAAAAATTATAAAGATAAGTATGGGTAAAAATGTTTGTTTATCAGATGAATTTATAGTAAAATTTGATGGGAAAAAAATAGATGAAGCAAACAGCTTTGAAGATATTCTTAATCCAAATGATGATGGCATATATCCAGAATATTATAAACTCGACTCAAAGGAAGGCGTATTTTTGCTTTTGAGTATTCCCCATTTCAGTGAATATAAAGTTAGTATAGAATTTATTGTTGAAAATATTTTCGGAAAAATTATAGCTGCATTCCTCGGTATTTTTGTCATATTTTTAGCTGCTTTATATCTATTTAAAAAATAAAAGAATTAAATTTTCCCAAAAGAAGTCCATGCATCCAGGAATTTATCAACCGCTCTATCAAGAAATGTACTTCTATATGTGATAAGAATATCAATAACTTTATCCTTATTTTTTATATTATACCCCTTTTCCTTACCCAGAGAAATTTCCTCTAAAATGCCAGCTTCAACAAGTTTTTTTATATGAAATGAAATAGTCGATGGAGCTTTTCCTATATTCTCGCATATATCTCGATGAATTGCTTCCGGTTTTTCGAGTAAAAAAATCAATATTTTGCGAGGCGTCTCCTGGCGGAGCAAGGAAATTATTCTGCTATCTTGTGGGGATGTTTTTTCAGTTACAAAATATCTTCTATATCTCCTGTCTTCTTTTGCAACAACTAGATTTTTTTTCTCCATATAATGGAGATGATAATCTACTGTACTCAAGGATAAATTTAATTTTCGTGATATCTCTCTTTTGTGAAGGCCAGGTGAGGATGCAATTAATTCGTATATTTTTCTTCTTGTCTCCAAGGCAAGATGGTCTTCTTTCATTTTTTTGCTGCAGCGAGATATAGGAAGAAAATTATGAGTAAATCAAAAAGAATTAAATAGCCGACTTGCTGGTAATATTTTATTATTACTATTGATTTTATAAAAAAAATAAGGAAGGATAAACCTATTAAAAGAATTTTTATTTCTTTTACTCTTTTAAATGATATCGTTGAAATTATGAATAGAAGAAATGATATGCCCGCCACAACAACACTTCCAAATAAGCTTATTTCTTTAATTTTAACACCCGATTTTTATATTTGCAGGATATAAAATTTTTTCTATTGATGTGTGGGCACTGTCAATTAGCCATCTTTGCTTTAAGGATGCTGAACTAACAGCATTTCTTTTCCGAATGTTTCATTTTCATATTTTAAGCCCACTTTGCAATGCCTCTCTAACGAGAAGGTGTAGCTTTCTTTTTATTCCAACGAAAAATATTTTTTGGAACTAATTCTAATAATTGTTGTAGCATCCCTCTACTGCCCCTAGCATAAATAGCAAATTTTTTAAGTATATGAGGATTATAAATAAATGAAAAAAATAAAGCCGGCAAGAAATACCTTAATTCTTTTCTTGGGTATAATTTTAATAATTTTTATTATTCTCATTGCACCCTCAATTTATAAAAGTTATAAGGATATCTTGAATCCCAACCCAGACAGCGACCGCGATGGCATTCCCGATAGCAAAGATGCTTTTCCATATGACCCAAAAGAATGGAAGGATAGTGATGGGGATGGAATAGGGGATAATGCAGATAATGATGATGATAATGATGGAGTGCTTGATAGCTTTGACTATCTTCCTTACGATGATGCAAAGATTAAAGTAGAGGTGTTTATGATAAGAATAAAGGATTATCCTCTTATTGGAGAGAAGAGCGACGTATTCCTGAGGATATTTATAGATAATAACGAATATAGATTTCCGGAAAAGGGTTATATCACTTTTGATATAGACAAAGATACTTACGTTGAATGCAATATTACACAAGATATAGATGACAGCGTTGGTTATCACCGGATAGTAATAGAAATGTACTACAAGACGGTGGTTGGAATAGATAAAAAAATTGATATAAATCCAAAAAAAGAGGAAAATTCTATAAATATATCTTACTACATTGGAAATAAAGTGGGGTATCAATATCCTCAGGATAAAGAATATGCATGTTATGACGGAAGCGATGACGGCGCAAAGGAAAGAGACGCAATGATTTGCTTCAGGATAGTGACAGTAAAATGAAAAAATCAACAATAATTGGGTGAGAATTTTATTCCAGATAATTTTTCCAAAATAATGTTTTCTACCATTGGTATATTTATATTTTATGACGCATTAGCGGATATGAATGTTAGAAATGTTGCAATAGTAACAGAAACGGGAATAATTAATGGTTTCTCTAAAAAAATTTCGTAAAAAATAGAGTTTGCAAAAAATTTTAGATTAAGTGAAGAAGAAATAAAATATCTAAAAAGTGTAGCAGAACCAATAAATATCACTATAACAAACATTTCATCATCTTCACAAAAAATTACATTATTACCCACAGAATATATGTGTTACAAACATAAACATAAATTTTATAAAATATTTTTTTGATTTATAGTTATGAAATCTTTAAAAAAGATGATTTCCTTTGGAATAATAGCATTTTTGTTTGGGTTGTTATTTTCAGCACCTAATATTGCTTTCAAATCAAGCAAGGAATGGACACTTATGTTTTATATGGGAACAGAAAATAAAATGTACCACAATGCAAAGTTATATTTGCAAAATCTTACAAAAATAGAAAATGATAAAATTAATTTAATTGCTCTTATTGACGGGGACAAAAAAGATGATACATTTTTATACAAAATTGAAAACAATAGGTTAATAAATCTTGAATGGGAAAAAGAATCAGATACTGGAAATCCTGAAACACTTGAAAAATTCTGCAGATTTTCAATTGAAAATTATCCTGCAAACCATTATGCTCTGTTGATAATTTCTGTTGGTCCCGGGTGGCAAGGAATATGTCCTGATTATAGACATGGATATAGAATTTTTGATCTTATAACACATCCTTCACTGGAAAATGTTCTCAAAAATATAACAGATAATGGAAAAAGAAAAATAGATTTAGTTAGCTTTGTAGCATGTTTGCAAGGAATGATAGAAATATCTTATGAAATTTCTCCTTATGCAAATTATTTTGTAGCAACGGAAACAGACAATCCATTCTTAGATATATGGCCTGATATAGAAGCAATATTTAACTTAACCAATGATGCCGAAAAATTTGCTGTAGATATTGTAAAATATTTTCAGCCAAAAGTTTATCACCCTTGTAATAATTTCATTGCAAAATTTTTTGATTCTTTACCTTTTAAAAAGCTAAATATAGTAACAATAAGTACAACTCTTTCGGCTATAAATTTAAGTAAAGTCGAAAAAATTGTAAACGGAATAGACAGACTCTCCCATACGGCAGTAAAGGAGATTGATGCAATAAAATATGCAAGAGAGAAAGCAAATGAATATGGAAAATGGAATCCAAAGTATCACGTATTTTATCCGATATATGATGCTTTATCTTTAGAAATATATGCATATGATTGTAATATAGATCTATATAATTTTGTTGAAAATCTGAAAAATTATTCTAAAAATGAGGAAATAAAAAATGTTTGTAATGAAATCATGGAAAGTATAAATGATGCAGTTTTAGATAAAAAAACAATTTCTGGACTCGATAACGGACTAAGCATATATTTTCCCGAAGAAAAATTTCTTTACAATAAGCCTATATTGTTAAGAAAATTGCACTCGTTATATGAAAATCTTGCTTTTTCAAAAGACACCTATTGGGATGAGTTTTTAAAATATTATTTAGGAATTTCGAATTTGTTTCATTAAACATGAAATTTTCCCTCAAAGTGGATTCGGCCTTCTAATTTCCCAATGATGTTTTTCTCTGGCACATTCTTTCCAATTACTGGAGGGTGACTTTACTACATTTCAAGAATTTTCCCTCTGACTATATAAATGAAGCTTTAAGAAAAATAATGATTGAAGGAGCGAGTCTTGCTGAAATAAAGTTTTTACTGATTATTTCAGTAGCTGTAAATGAGATATCATTTGAAGTTGAAGAAGGAGAAATATTTGGATTTCTTGAACCAAATGGAGCGGGTAAAACAACAATAAAAATGCTTACTTGCCAAATCTACCAAGAGATGGAAAAGCAAAAATTTTTGATTATGATATAAAAAAGGATAAAAATAAAATAAGGAAAATTATAGGCATACTTCCTCAGGAAGGTAAACTTAATGAATTGCTAACAGCGGAACAGAACATATATTTTTATGGCCTTTTATATGAAATGAAAAGAAGCGAAATAAAAAAGAGAGCAGAAGAACTTCTTTCAGCCGACGCTTGAAGATGTTTTTATTCATCTTACAGGAAAAAAACTAAGAGATTAATATATTTAATTTTTATAATGATATGCGAGCAATAGATGGGAAGGCATTAGCTAAAAAAATTGAGGAAAAGATAAAGGAAAAAGCAAAAGATAAGGAAATAAAAATTGTGACATTTGTTGTTGGAAGCAATGAGGAATCTCTTCTCTTTGCAAACTTAAAAGATAAAGCTTGCAAAAGAGCAGGATTTGAACATGAAATTATAGGATATGATTTTATAAAGCAAGAAGAATTTGAAAACGAGATTGAGAAATTAAACGAAGATAAGCATGTTACAGGAATAAACATTCAACTTCCTTTACCAGCAAATTTAGATTATAACAGGTTGATAAGCAAAATTGATTATAGGAAAGATATAGAGGGGATGCATCCTTTAAACTTGGGAAATATTATGCTTGGAAAAGAAGAAATTTTACCCTCAACACCTAAAGCAGTTTTAAAAATAATAGAAAGCGAAAAAATATATTTAAGAGGAAAAAATGTTGTTATAATAAGCCATAGCAAAATAATTGGAAAACCTCTCGCCATTTTGTTGCTCAATAGAGATGCAACTGTAAGCGTATGCCATGTTTATACAGATAATATTAAAAAGTATACAACCAAAGCAGATTTACTAATAACTGCGACAGGCGTGAAATGGCTTATAAAAGAGGAGCATATAAAGAAAAATTGTATAATAATTGATGCGGGGATTAAAAAAGAAAACGGAAAAATATATGGGGATGTAGATGAAAGTGCAACAAAAAAAGCTCTTGCCTTTACTCCTGTGCCCGGCGGGGTGGGGCCTGTTACAATTGCTTGCATGCTTGAAAATGCGATCATTGCGTATGAAAAAATTCATAAATAGGTGAATGTTTTCCAGCGATGAGAGCTTATTATTTCTATGATGTTCCTTTAGTTAGACCGAAAATGGGGTTTAGCAGAGAAGAGATAAAGCATCTTTTAATTTCAATAATTTTGCTAAGCATTGCATTTTCTATAGCAAATTCATTTCCAATACATGAAAATTTTCGGCTTTTTGTTTCTCTTTTACCATTTTCTTTTCTTGCAGTTATAACCGCATTTGCCTTTCATGAAATAGCTCATAAATATGCTGGAATAAGATATGGCTACTGGTCAGAATACAGGATGTTTCCTTTTGGTTTAATTCTTGCCTTATTGCTCAGTTTTCTTGGCTTTGTTTTTGCAGCTCCTGGAGCAGTGCAGATATTTGGTATGCCAACAAAAGAGCATGCCGGAAAAATTTCAATGGCTGGTCCTTTTTCAAATATTTTAGTTTCTGCGATATTTTTATCAATTTCAAAAATAACTCAAATAGAAATATTAGCTCTTATAGCTTCAATAAATGCCTTTCTTGCAATTTTTAATCTTTTGCCAATTCCTCCTCTCGATGGAAGAAAAAT
>JAWAYL010000038.1:0-9007 GCA_038818725.1 Thermoplasmatota archaeon
TGGGAAGAATATAAAGGAGAAATAAATATATCTGTTGATGGGGAGCATATCATAAGATTTTACAGCATCGATAATGCAGGCAATCAGGAGCAGGAAAAAAATATAACAATAAAAATAGATACGAGAGCGCCCACAATCCGCATTCGCTCGCCGGAAGAAGGTTACATTTATATAGCATCTAGAAAGATAATTCCAACTCTATTTGGAAACACATATATAATAGGAAAATTTGTTTCGGAAGCTGAGGCAAATGATACCAGATCTGGTATTTATTATGTTGAATTCTTAATCAATAACCAGACTCTTTGGAAGGATTATGCCCCTCCTTATAGTATTGAATTACCTCAGGAATTTCCATGTTCATTGAATAAATTAAAAGTTGTTGCTTATGATTTAGCTGGAAATAAAGCGGAGAGTGAAGAAATTTCTTATTTAAAAATAATGTAAATTTAAATCATAGCACTTTAAGCTCCTCTATGCCATAATGTCTTTTTGCAATTTCTCTTATTATTTTTATGTTTCTCCCATCTTTTCCAATTGCTTTTCCTTTATCATTTGGATTTACAACAACACTTGCCTTTTTCTCTTTTTCATCAAAAATTATCTTATCAAGTTTAAATGGCTTGAATAAATTTATTATAAATTGCCTCATATCTGGATCATATTCAACAATTCTAACTTCTTTCTTGAAAATTTCCTCTAATTTTTTTATATTCCTTGCCTCCTTTCCAACAGCTTTCCCGAGCTTTCCCTTTTCAACAATAAATGTTATCCTATCCTCTTTTCCAATACAATCAATTATAGGTGTGCGAATAAACACTTCAGCTATGGTGATGTAATTCATTTCCTCTTGGGTAAGTTTTATTTTCATTTTATCCCAATCAATGAAAGAATGCTTGACTTTCCTTCTTCAATTATTGCAAGGGCGCTGACTCCAAAAGGTTTTTCGCAAACACTTCCAAGCTCTATATTATTTCCATTATATACATAAACTGGTTTATCCTTTGCAATGCTCATTATCTTTTCTTTATTAACGCAATCAGAAGAAATAATTATCGCTTTTACATCGTTTATTTTTTTAATCACCCTTCTGTTACCAAAAATTACCTTCCCTGTTTTAACAGCCCTTTGTAATTCTTTTTCAATCATTTCCTCACCTCGCTTATTTTCTTTATATCAATAGCAAGCTCAACTGATCCTGTTCCAAGTTGGATTGGCTGTCCAACTATTATATTTTCCGCCACACCTTTAAGCTCATCAACTTCGCCGCGCCTGCTGGCCCTTAAAAGATGGTCAACAGTAATTTCGAATGCAGCTCTCGCAATAACAGATCCTTTTTCTCCACTCACTCCCTGTCTTCCTATAGGACGAATTGTTCCATCTGATGTCATTATGTCCGCAACTAGCATGATATGCCGTATATCTACATTTAAACCCTGCTCCTGCAGCGTGGAATAAGCTTCATTTATTATTGCATTCCTCGCTGCCTCTATGCCAAGCACGCGATATATTGCATGTATATCATTTGTTGTTGTTCTCGTTTTATCAACCCCTTCTATTTCAAGGACTTCTTCAAAATTGCTTCCCTCCGTATAAATAACATATTCATCTCCTTCTCTCCTTATAATAGCTCTCTTTATTCCATCCAATCCCTTTATCTTTACATTTTTTACTTCTTCATGAATTCTTCTTAACTCGCGATAGCTTTCTTCTTCGGGCATTACAAATATCTTGCCGTTTTCTTCTTTAACCTCTACTTTGCTAACTTTATTTATTGCATCCATTATCTCAGAAATTTTAATTCCTTTCCTTTCCATTGCTTTTTTATCAGGAATTATAGCAATTCTCATATTGCTTATTTCTGCTTCTACATCTGCAATATCTATCAAGCGAGTTATTTCAATTTTATTGGCTATTTCTTTTGCTTTTTCTTTATTTACTTTATACATCCCTTCAAGATAAACATTCATCATAGGGGTAGATGGCTCACTTCTTGCATCAACTATTTCAATAAGTCTTGGCAATCCAAGAGTTACATTTATTTCTGCCACTCCTGCATAGTGGAATGTCCTCATTGTCATCTGTGTGCCTGGCTCTCCTATTGACTGAGCTGCAACTATTCCACATGCTTCATGAGGATCAATTATGCTCCTATTATATTCTTCAACCGCAATCTCAACTAAATTATTTATTTTATCCTCAAGCCCATTTTCCTTAACTTTCTGGACTAGCTCTTCTATTATTTTATCTGGTAAATATTCATTTTTTTCTTTCAGCAATTTTCTTATTTTTTCCTCTATACTTAATTCCTTCTTTGCTTTACCCATTATGACCACCTTATGATTCTCTCTATATCAACAGCTTTACCTCTGACACTTTTCATAGGATCGACGCCGTCTTCACCATAAATAAACTGAATTATCTCGCCAGTTGTTGTCCTTACAGTCCCATCTTCCTCAACCTTAACATTTTCAAGAGCGTTTATTAGACGTCGCTGCATATATCCGCTTCTTGAAGTTCTTACTGCAGTATCAACAAGCCCCTCTCTTCCTCCCATTGAATGGAAGAAATATTCTGTTGGCTTAAGTCCTTTTTTATAACTTGATGTAATAAAACCTTTTGCCTCCGCCCCCAGGTCACCCTTCTCAAAATGTGAAAGAGTTCTATTCCTATATCCTCTACTTATCCTCTCGCCTCTCACCGCCTGCTGACCTAAGCAGCCAGCCATTTGGCTAAGGTTAAGCATGCTTCCTCTGGCTCCTGACCTCGCCATTATAACCGCGGAATTGTCCATTCCAAGATGTTTGCTTGCTATTTCTCCTGTTTGGTCTCTTGCTCTTCCCGTTACACGCATTATTTCCATTTCAAGTGTTTCTTCTATGCTTCTTCCTGGTATTTGCTCAAGCTCGCCATTATTATATGCTCTTATAAGCTCTTCTATTTTTTCCTTTGCCCTTTCAAGTTGCTCCTCAATTTGCAACCTTGCTTCTTCTGGTATATCTTCATCATCTATACCAGTTGTAAATCCAAATTTGCTAACAACTGTAATTGCCATTTTTGTCAACTTATCGATAAATTCGCTTGCTTTATCAGAACCAAGTTTTCTTGCTATATATTCAACTATCTCTCCTTTAAATGCGCCAACACTTTTTTCATCTATTGTACCGCATACTAATTTGCCATCTCTTATAATTACATATGCATCATATGGACAATTTTCCTTCAAACATTTTTCGCAACCAACGCATGTTTTTGCTTTATATTCGAGATTTATATTCTCTGGAAGAAGTTTGCTGAATATTTCCTTTCCACTCATTTTATCTTTTACTTCTCCTTTATAGCCAGCTGATGAAAGAATGTCTATAGCATCTTCCTTGCTAAATTCTCTATCCTTATATGTGAGAAGGAAACATCCAGTAATATGGTCATGTATAGCTCCTATTATTGCTCCTCCAAACCTAGGACTTAAAATATGCTCCTGCACCTTCATTAAAATTTCTGCCTCCGCCCTCGCCTCTTCACTTTGCAAAACATGCAGGTTCATCTCATCTCCATCAAAGTCTGCATTGTATGGTGGACAGACTGCAAGGTTAAGACGGAATGTTTTATAAGGCAAAATTTTTGCTTTATGAGCCATCATTGACATTCTATGCAAAGAAGGCTGCCTGTTGAAAAGAACAATATCTCCATCTTGCAATTGCCTCTCAACTATTGAACCTATTTCAAGTTTTTCAGCAACCGCTTCAGCATTTTCCGGAGTAACCTTTATCCTTCTCCCATCCGGCCTTATTACGTAATTCACTCCAGCTACATAAACAACGCCAGCTGGCGGGATGGGGGATGGACCTCTCCTTACAAGCTCCTTCATTTTCTCTATGTTATAGGGATTCACTATAACAGGCACAGTTAGCTCCCTTGCAACGACTATTGGCACACCAACTTCATTTATGCTTATATTTGGGTCAGGTGAAATTACTGTGCGGGATGAAAAATTCACTCTTTTTCCTGATAAATTGCTTCTAAATCTCCCTTCTTTTCCTTTTAGCCTTTGTGCAAGCGTTTTTAAGGAGCGACCGCTTCTATGTTTTGCGGGAGGTATGCCTGCTGTTTGATTATCAAAATAAGTTGTAATATGGTATTGGAGTAATTCCCATAAATCTTCAACAATAAGCTGAGGGGCACCAGCATCTCTATTCTCCTGCAATCTCTGATTTATCCTTATTATATCGACAAGTTTATGGGTTAAATCATCCTCGCTTCTTTCACCTGTCTCAAGAGTTATTGAAGGACGGGTTGTAACTGGTGGAACTGGCAAAACTGTTAGGACCATCCATTCTGGACGTGCATAATCTGGATTTATATCAAGCAACTTTAAGTCATCACCTAAAGCTTCGCTGACTTTTTCCATCCATTCCCTTACTTCAGCAGGTGTCATTTTATGTCCACCTTCTCTGAAAGTTGTTGGTTTGTCAAGCTCTACTGGCAATTTTTCTTTTCCACAATATGGACATACGGTTGTTTTTTCTGCATCTTTTGCAAGTTCTTTTGCAAGATATGATGTATTTCCTCCTATTTTAATAGTTTTTTCATATTCGTTTCTGTATTTTTCTATTTCCTTTTCAGTCAGGAGTATTTTTCCACATCCCCTGCAAGTTGCTTTCATTATATTATGAATTGTCTTTACAAAACCAACATGTATTATTGGCATTGCAAGCTCAATATGACCAAAATGACCGGGACAATCTCTTACTCCTTGCCCGCATGTCTTGCATCTTAGCCCTGGCTCAATTACCCCAAGCCTAGTGTCCATAAGACCCATGTCAATTGGAAAACCATCTTCATTATATGTATCTGGAGTTATAACTCTTGTAGCTGACATCTTTCTTATTTTTTCTGGTGATAGCAGACCAAACTCAATTTTACCTATTAGTTTTTTTGAGATGCTAACCATTTATACCAACCCCTTCAAAATTAATCTTGGTTCTATCATAAGAGATTGAAGCTCTTCTAAAAGCAATTTAAATGCATAACTCATTTCAACAGGATATATTTTTGCATCATCCCCACATATCGGGCATTTTAAGAATCCTCTTCTTGTTTTAAATGCAATGTGTCCACAATTTTCACAAACATACTGGACTGTTAAATCTGATTCATCAAGCAATCTTTCTTTTATTACCATCGATGCGCCATGCCCAATTAAGCAATCTCTTTCCATTTCTCCAAATCTAAGTCCTCCTTCTCTTGCCCTTCCTTCAGTTGGCTGTCTTGTTAGTATTTGAACTGGCCCTCTACTCCTTGCATGTATCTTACCTGCTACCATGTGATGGAGTTTTTGATAATATATAACGCCAATAAATATATCAGCGAGATACATTTTTCCTGTTTCACCATCATAAAGAACTTCTTTTCCATTGTGCTTAAAACCATTTTTAACAAGCGCTCTTCTTAACTCTTCTTCCGGTTCACCAGAAAATGGTGTGCCATCAATAAATCTTCCTTCCATGCATCCAACTTTTCCACCTATCATCTCCAGCACATGTCCAACAGTCATTCTGCTTGGTATGGCATGAGGATTTATTATTAAATCTGGAACTATTCCTTCTTCAGTGAATGGTAAGTCTTCTGGAGGAGCTATTAAACCAATAACTCCTTTTTGTCCATGCTTTGATGCAAATTTATCTCCAAGCTCGGGCATTCTTTCATCCCTTACCTTAATCTTTGCAATTCTTGCTCCATTCAATGATTCAGATATTACAACAGTATCAACAAC
The DNA here is from genome assembly GCA_038818725.1 of Thermoplasmatota archaeon. Lineage (GTDB taxonomy): Archaea > Thermoplasmatota > E2 > UBA202 > JdFR-43 > JACIWB01. Next base: position 5,774 of record JAWAYL010000038.1, read on the forward strand.
CCCTTCCTCACCATGTCTTACTGTTATCGACGTTTCTCTTCTTTTTTGTGGAACAAGCACATCAGTTGGCTCTTCAAGGAAGCGAGGTGGAGAAGTTTTTCCAATAAGCACATCTCCTCCTTTCACTTCACACTCTGGTGTTATTATACCATCTTCTGATAAAAAGTTATATGCATCTTCACTTCTCACACCCCTACATTCTGGGTCAGGAATTTCAAAATGGTCTTCCTGCCCGCCTGGATAGCGCTGCTCTTCCGCAACATATGTTCTGAAAAATGTGCTTCTTCCCAATCCCCTCTCTATAGATGCTTTATTTATTACGAGAGCATCTTCCATATTGTATCCTTTATAACTCATTACTGCAACAACAAAGTTTTGGCCAGCTGCGCGTCTTTCAAAATTTACATATTTCTGGGTAAATGTCTTTACTATAGGAATCTCTGGATAGTGGAGCAGATGCCCTCTTGTATCAGGCCTTTTTCTGTAGTTTGAAGCAGCAAATCCCAGAGATTGTTTGCCCATCCCAGCCCCCATTGTAATTCTTGGCGAGGAATTATGCTCCGCATAAGGCACAAGGCTTGCACCCACACCTAAGATACATACAGGATCAACTTCCATATGGGTATGTTTTTCATTTAATTCTTCTTCATAGGATGCAATATATGCATTTTCCTCTTCCTCACAATCTATATATTCAATAACACCCATTTTTATCAAATCACTCCATGTTAGCTCTCCTTTTTTAACTTTTTCCCTCATTTCCTTAGTATAAAGCAACTTTCCATTCCTTACAACCAATAAAGGCCTCCTGAGTCTGCCAGCATCACAATTTACGACAACATCGTTGCTATCTTCATAATAGCAAACATTTATCTCCCTATCAATTTCCCCTCTTCTCCGCCTATTTCTTATTTCTTCCGCCAGCTTTCCGCCATCAGGATGAATTCCTATTAAATCACCATTTAAATAAACTCTCGCACCTTTAAACCCTTTCCTAACCTCACCAACACCGAGTTCTTTTAACTTTTCTTTCACTTTCTCCTCTGGATAGCCCTCAGATATCTCAACTGTAAGGGCGAGATGCTTTACAAGCCCGCAATTTGGTCCTTCAGGTGTTTCATTTGGGCAAAGTCTTCCCCACTGAGTGGAGTGTAAATCTCTTGCTTCAAAATGGGGTTGGGATCTAGTTAGTGGTGAATTTACTCTTCTGAGGTGGCTTATAGTAGATAAATTTGATGTTCTATCAAGCAGTTGGCTTACACCTGTTCTTCCTCCAACCCAATTTCCAGTTGCCATTGCATGATGAATTCTTTGATCAAAGACATCTTCTCTTACAAGAGGTTTTATTCTTATCTCATCAAACTCCTTTCCTCTTGCACAAAGCCTTTCAACCTGATATTTCAAATCCTTGCAGAGAGCGACGAAAGCAACTCTAAATAAATCCTCCATCAGATCACCAGCAAGGCGAAGCCTTTTATTTGCATAATGGTCCTTATCATCCTCCTCTCTATATCCAAGAGCAAGTTCTAATACTGCTTCTCCCATCCTTGCAAGAAATACTCCCTTTTTTATTCTATCTGATGGTTCACTTCCAAGATGTGGTAGAAGTGTTTTATCCAGCAATTCCTTTACTCTTTCTTTTCTATATTCCTTTGCTTGCCCACCTGCTATTTTTTTTCCAAGAAATTCTATCGCTTCTTCTTCATCCTTAACTTCATATTCCTGCTCACATGCTTCTATATTTGCATAAATAAAAACTTCTGTCTCTGGATAGGAAGCCATGTTGTCAAATATTGTTTGGTTATCCAAGCCAAAGGCTTTTAATAAAACAAATAGCGGAATAGGGCTGGCAACATTTGGAAGAGTCGCCATCAATATTCCATCTTTTCTTTTTTCAACAGATACAAGAGAACGAAAGCCTTCTTTCTGAGAAAAAACTTTTGCACTTTCAACAACATATCCGTATCTATCTGTTTTTTCAGTCAGTACACGGTTTGGTGCAAGATCTTCGAGAGTAATCAAAACTCTTTCTGTTCCATTTATTATAAAATATCCTCCCGGATCAAGAGGATCTTCCTGCATCTCAATTAATTTATTTTCATATTCTTCATCACTTAATTTTCTTCCCGCCTCCTGCTCAAGAATTTCTCTTGAAATATTGCATTTTTTTGATTTCACCATTATTGGAATTGTTCCTATTTTTGCTTCCTCAGCAAGGTCATTCCTTTCTTTACCTTCAATAACTGGAATAAATTCAAGGAATACCGGCGCCTCGTAGGTTAGGTCGCGCAGTCTTGCTTCTGCGGGTGTTATTATATGCTCTTCGTCATTTGCCTCCTTTACAACAGGTCTTCCAACCCTTATTCTGCCCAGTTTTATCTTATACCCTTCTACCTCTGGATGTATGTATCCCATTTCAAGCTTTTCTTCTTCTCCTTCTCCAACTCTGGTAGTATTTATTATCTCCTGAAGTCTTCTCTCAAGGAAATCGTTATAGGAAGCAAGATGATGATTTACAATGCTCCTCTCTTTAAAAAATGCATCTATTAATTCTCTCATTCTATCCCCTTCGCAACAACTAAGCGATATACAACGCTTTTTCCAGCAGTTGGACTATTTCTTATAATCTTTATTACATCCCCTTCTTTTGCTCCTATTGCTTTTACAACAGGATCATCGAGAAGTATTCTTGGCAAATTTTCTTTTGAAATATTATAAGCTTTGAGAAGTTTTTCCACTTCCTCCTCTTTCAAGACTTCATGCTGGGGCACAAGTATATGCTTTAATATGTCTAATTTCATCTTCCTCCCACTTTATATAGAACATATATTTTAATTTTTTGGCTCGAAAAGTAGCTCCGAAAGTGAAAATTTAGAAAAAAATATTGCCTGAGGCAAATCCCCAAATTATGAAATTGAAAAGGGAGGGGATGAAGCCTCAGGCAAAAAATAAATCTTTAAGGAAATTAAATAGATTTTCATTTCGTTTAATAGATGGCAAAATAGATTTTCATACCAGATATAACTCATTATATAAAGATGATGAATTTTTAGCTTCTCTTATCTATCTTTCAATTAGAAATGGATATCCAGAAAATGGCTGTAAAAGATTAAGAAAAATAGCAAATAAAACATTCCAGATGCAGATACTTTTTATGAGAGATTAAAGAAGAAAAGCATGCAAGAAATAAGAACTGAATTTTGGAATATACAAAAAGATATAATTGGGATAATT
>JAWAYL010000039.1:0-8904 GCA_038818725.1 Thermoplasmatota archaeon
CAAAGTATATTAAAGCAGATGAAGTTGAAAGAAGTGGAGGATGGCTATACGTTGATTTCAGCTCTTCAAACATTTTATTTGATTTAAAAACTTTAGGTAAAAAACAGTACTATATAGTTTTATCTACATCTGGTGGAAATGAATTTATCTATTATAAATGGTACTATAGCAATGGTGATGTTTATAGCAATGGCTCTGCTTATGAAAAAATATCAGAGTGGCAAAGCTTAGGATATGATTTTGCTTTTAAAGTAGTTGGCGCAAGAACAGGTAATGAACCAGATGGTATTGTTGATAAATGGGCAATTGTTATAGGAGTACCTGATTATGAGGGGAAATGTAGACCACCTGCTTATTATGTTGAAGTAGATGCAAAAGAGATAGCAGATTTGTTAGAAGCAAGTGGATGGAATGTTGTAAGATTAATTGAGCATGATGCAACTTATCAAAGATTAATTAAAGAAATTAGAAATATAGAAGGAAAGGAAGATTTTGATGACATCTTTTTATTCTTTTTCAGTGGACATGGAGGAAAAGGAGATGTTGGGCTTGATGATTGCTATGCTTTTTCTGGAGAAAATATAAATTATTATCTTAAAAACTTTGCTTCATCAAAGCAAGTTTTTATTTTCGATTCCTGCCTTTCTGGAGCATTTATAACATATGCTCCCAATAGCATAGCAAAAGAGGGAAGAATTGTATTAACTTCATCTCAGGAAGATGAATTTTCATATGCGGGACTTCCTCTCAAACATGGAATATTTTCATACTACATTATAGAAGCTTTAAGTGGCAAGGGAGATGGTACTCCAATTCCTCCAGATTTTAAAGGAGTTAAAGATGGCTATGTATCTGCAGAAGAAGCATTTTACTATGCAAAACCAAAAGTAGAAGCTCTGAACTTGCCAGGATACGAGCAGCATCCTCAAATATATGATGGAATAGAAGGAGAAGTATGGCTTACTAAGGTATAATCCAATAAAATTATATTCTTCTTTGTATTATTTCATTATGACACCTTTAGAGCTATTCCTGCTATTCCTGTTGATAGTAGTGATAATTTCAATTGTTGCATCTTCTATAAGAGTTCTTTCTGAATATGAAAGAATAGTTGTTTTTAGGCTGGGGCGCCTGCTTGGCGTTAAGGGACCAGGGCTTGTTTTAATTATTCCAATAATTGATAAGCCTGTTAAAATAGATTTGAGGGTTAGAGTTGCTGATGTGCCAAAGCAGAGGATAATAACAAAAGATAATGTTTCTGTTGATGTTGATGCCGTCGTCTATTTCAGAGTTTTTGACCCAAATAAAGCGGTTACGCAGGTTCAAAATTATATGCTCGCTACTGGCTTGCTTGCCCAGACAACTTTAAGAGATGTAATTGGCCAGGTTGAGCTTGATGAGCTTCTTTCAAAAAGAGATGAGCTTAATAAAAGATTGCAGGAAACAATAGATTTGGCCACAGACCCGTGGGGAATTAAAGTAACAGCGGTAACAATAAAAGATGTAGTCCTGCCAGAAGGAATGCAGCGCGCCCTCGCAAAGCAGGCAGAGGCAGAAAGAGAAAAGAGGAGCAGAATAATAATGGCAGAAGGAGAATATCTTGCTTCCGAAAAAATGGCTCAAGCTGCAAAATTATATGATAAATCCCCTTCTGCAATGAGGTTAAGAGAGCTTCAAACCCTATCTGAAATTGCAAGAGAAAAAAATTTAATAGTTGTTGCTGGTGGCATGGAAATTGGAAAGATGGTTGGAATTGCAAAAGGACTAAAGAAGGAATAGGATGGCTAAAATAGTTCCATTTTTTGTATTATTTCTATTGATAATTTTTATATTTCTCACAGGATATTATTCTGCAATTTCTATTGCAATAGCATTTGCAATAATTGTTTTTATTTCTTCTTTTTTCCTATTTATTATTTACAAAATATTGAAGATATGGAAAAAGAAACCAGAAATAGGCGTGCTTATAGGCGAGGAATGTGAGGCATATGAAGATATTAAAAAAGGAAAAATTGGAAATGTTTTATTTAGAAATGAGCTATGGAATGCAATTGCTGAAGAAGATATAAAGAAAGGAGAAAAACTTGTTGTTGTTGGAAAAAATGGCTATCGCCTTATAGTTAAGAAGAAATAAGATATTTTTCAATTTCTTCAATTTTTATTTCCTCTTGCTTTCCTCTTTCAAGATTTTTTAAAATAACAGCTCCTTTTTTCCATTCATCAGGAGCAACTATAATTACTTTTTTTATTTCCTTTTTATCCGCAAATTCAAGAGATTTTGAAATATTTCTTCTCATCAATTCCATTTCAATTTTTAATCCTTTTTTTCTTAATTTATTTACGAGATTTAAAGCTTCTTTAAGCATATCTCCTATATATGTTATATAGATTTTTTCCTCTTTTCCTTCAATTTTAAAATTTTCTTTTTCAAGAGCAAGCAATACTCTATCAAAACCAATTGCAAAGCCACTTGTAGGAATTTTTTTTCCTCCAAGAATTGGAACAAGGTTATATTCTCCTCCTCCACATATCTGTTTTTCCGCTCCAAGTGATGGGGCATCTATTTCAAAGACGGTGCCAATGTAATATTCAAGCCCTCTTGCTATAGATAAATCAATATTGTATGGAATTCCAAAAACTTCAAGATATTCAATTATTTCTTTCATTCTTTTTGCTTCTTCAAATTTTATCTTATCTAAATCATTTATTTTTATAAAATTCATGAATTCTTCAAAATTTCTCAATTTTTTTCTCAATGTTTCAAAATCCTTCTTATCTATAAGTCTCATTATCTCTGGAAAATTTCCACCTATTCCATCAAGAAATCTCCTTAAAATGTCGAGATTTCCTATCCTGAGTATAATTTTTTTCAACCCTACTTCTTTCAGCGAATTATATGCAAGGGCTATAAGCTCTGCAATTGCCTCTGGCATGTCGCTTCCTATAAGCTCGCATCCAAACTGCCAAAACTCGCGATATCTTGCTTGTTGCGGTCTATCATAGCGAAAGCAATTTCCGAAATAGTAAAACTTTATTGGCTTTGCCTCCATCTGATATTTTTCAACATACATCCTCATAACTGGCGCGGTCAGCTCGGGGCGCAGCGCAAGCTTTCTGCCAGCTTTATCCTCAAATGCATATGTTTCTTCTATTATTCCCTCACCTGATTTAAGAGTAAAAAGTTCAAGATGCTCTATTGTAGGAGTCATTATTTCTTCATAACCATACCTCTCAAATATTTCTCTTAACTTTTTTTCTATTTCTCTTCTTTTTTTCATCTCTTCGGGCGAAAAATCTCTTGTTCCACGTGGCTTTTCAATCATGAGAATAAATGAATTAGTTATATTTAAATTTGAGATTTATTTACAATGCATGAATAAAATTGCCATAATATTAGCAATGCTTCTTGTTATGCCGAGTATAAGTTTAGCAAAAGATGAAATATCGATAAAATATTCATTTCAAAAACCTGTTATAAAAAAAATTATATGTAACAATACTGTATATGATGAGGTATATCTAGAAAAATCTTCAGCATATGGAAATGTAGGTGAGCCATCTTTGCCAGCATACCCTTCATATATTCTATTGCCTCAAGGAAAAGATGTTAAAAAAATAAATGCATTTGCTGGAAAAAAAGTTTCTCTTGGAAAAGGATATAATTTAATGCCTATAGAAAAATCAATTCCTTTAGGAAGCGAAAAAATTTTGCCAATTAAAAATTTTATTTCAGATGTTTATCCAGGAAAAATTTTCACTGAAGTAGGAATATATTCTTTCAGGGGCTATAACATTCTTGTGCTTGCCATTCATCCAGTGCAGTATATTTCTTCTTCTGGAGAAATTTTTTACTATAAAGAAATAATAATTGAAGTTGAACTCTGTGAAGGAAAAATTAATCCTCTTTTTAGAGGAATTGAAAAAGATAAAAAAGAGGTAATAAAAAAAGTAGATAATCCAGAAGTTGCAAATACATATAAAATAAAAGATTCTTCTCAAACCTACGAACTTTTGATTATTACAGATAAAAAACTAGAAAGCATTTTCAATGAACTAAAAGAGTATAAGGAAAGCAGAGGAATAAAAACAATCGTTGAAAGAATAGAGAATATTGGATATGATGCAGATAAATTAAGAGATTATATAAGAGAAGCTTATCTTAACTCTGGAATTGAATATGTTTTGCTTGCTGGAGATATAGATATTATTCCAGCAAAAATGCTATGGGTTTTTGGGCGAGATGAAGAAGTCGATCCATACGAAACTTTTATGCCATCGGATTTATATTATGCTTGTCTTGATGGAACATTTAATTATGATAATGATGATAAATGGGGCGAGCCCAATGATGGCGAGGAAGGAAAAGATGTTGATTTAGTTGCGGAAGTATATGTTGGGAGAGCTTGCGTAAATAGCTTGCAAGAAGCAAAAAATTTTGTTGAAAAAACAATAGAATATGAAAAAGCAAAAATTAGTGAACCTTATTTAAATGAAATGTGCCTTGCTGGCGAATATCTCGGCAATTATGGGATTGCGAGCTATGGAGGAAACTATCTTGAGCAAATCATAGGAGAATGCAGTGACGATGGATATACAACCCATGGAATACCTGAAACCTATAATATAACTAAATTATATGATAGTGAAGATGGCTATTGGACCAAGGAAGACATAATAAATGTTATAAATAATGGAACACATATGATACACCATCTTGGGCATTCAAGCGTTGACTACAATATGCGGCTTTCACCACAAGATATTGAAAAGCTTGAAAATAGTAAATATTGCTTTATTTATTCGCAGGGTTGCTATGCCGGAGCATTTGATGCAAAAGATTGCATGGCAGAATATTTCACAAAAAGCAAAAATGGAGCATTTGCATGTATAATGAATGCTCGCTTGGGCTTTTTCTGGTCATATCGCACAGATGGTGACTCGCAGAGATATCATCGCGAATTTGTTGATGCAATTTTTGGAGAAAAAATATTCAGCATAGGAAAGGCAAATCAGGATTCAAAAGAAGATAACCTATATTTAATAAAAAGATCAATGATGAGATGGTGCTATTATCAGCTAAATCTTTTTGGTGACCCATCCTTAATTTTCCACATAAATAGCCCGCCAGAAAAGCCGCAAAAGCCAGCTGGCTCAAATAAAGGAAAAGTGAAAAACGAATATTCTTTTTCAACATTTGCTGTTGATAAGGAAGGAGACAAAATTTATTATAAATGGGACTGGGGAGATGGAAATATAAGCGATTGGATTGGACCATTTAAAGCAAATGAAAGCATAAATTCAACTCATTCATGGGAAAAGAAAGGAGTTTATAGTGTAAAAGTTATAGCAAGAGATGAGTATGGAGGAATAAGTGAATGGAGTGAGCCAGCCAGCATTGCTATACCTTTTTTCAGAGAAAATCTTTTTTCTAGAATATTTGAAAAATTTTTTAGATTTTTGAATTTAAAATGAAAAGATATACTGCACATATATTAATCATTATAACTTTTATAATGGCTCAGCTAATTTCCTGTGTTGTAGCGGATTCATTTCATAAAGAAGGATATGCAATAAAAAATCCTGAAAATCCAGCAAATATTTTTATAATAATTTCCTCAATTCTTATATTCACCTTTATAGTTCTTTTAATTTCAAAATATAGGGAAAAGTTTTTAAGATATATTTTCTTTTTTTTCTTTTTTATTGCTTCCATTTCCATATTTAATGCTTTCTTTCATTTTATAAATAGAGAATATTCCTTTATTTTTGCAATTATTTTCTCAATTTTCATGATTTTTATGCTGATAAGATATCGTAGGTGGTATATTATAAATATATTCGGTATTCTACTTGCATCTGGTATAACAGCAATATTTTCTTCCCTCCCCATAGCATATATAATAATTCTCCTTTTAGTACTTGCAATATATGATTTTATATCAGTTTATAAAACAAAGCATATGATTAAACTTGCAAAAAATGCTCTATCAAGTAATTTGCCCATCCTTTTAGTATTTCCAAAAAGATTGAGAAAGTATAGAAAAGATTCAATGTATATGGGGCTGGGAGATGTTGTTATTCCTGGAATGCTCATAACTGCTTCATATATTAATAGTGGTTTAAATGCACTAATTTTTACCCTTTCAGGAGCAATTTTCGGCTTAGCTATACTCCTTTTTTTTGCTTCCCGCTCCCCCCAGCCTGGCCTGCCATTCCTTAATTCTGGCGCGATTGTTGGATATGCTATCTTCTATTTTCTATAACTGCATTTTTTGCATTTTATTTCTCCATCTAATTCTATTTCTCCCCCGCATTCAGGGCATTTTATTTCCTTTATGAGATATTTTATCCATGCATCTCTTACTTCTTTTTCCCTTGCCTCTTTTGCTCTTTCAAAAATTTTCCTCTGCCTTTCATTCTGAAGCAGTTCTTCGAGCTTATTTAAATCAAAACTTCTTTCAAAAACAAATTTTCTCCTTAAAAATGGGGCAGATAATACTCCAACAACAAATCCTCCTATATGGGCGGAATGAGCAATTCCATCTGTAATGCGAGCAAACGTATAAATTGTCTCTATTGAAGCATAAATGATTGCAAAAAGCAATACAGGCATACCAACAAACATAAATGGCAATGGCACAACAACTTTTTTCGTTGGGTAAAGAGCTGCAAATGAGCCAAGCAACCCAAAAATAGCGCCAGATGCCCCTATTAAATAGTGATTGCTTGAGCTAAAAATAGAGAATGCAATTGAAGAAAAAATACCTGATAAAATATAAACCAGAAAGAATTTTTTTTGCCCTATTTCATTTTCAAAAGGAAAACCTATGAAAAATAGGCCAATCATGTTTGATATTAAATGATAAAAGTCGCCATGAATAAACAATGAAGTAAAAATTGTATAAATTTTTGGTGAATTTCTTAAATAGGAAGGAGAGAAGGCAAATTCTTCTATCAAATTTCTGTAAAATATCGTAATTATGAAAATTATGATATTTAGTATAATCAAAATAAGAGATAATGGAACTTTTTTTATAAAACCATAAATCAATGAGATGATGATTGTCAATATAATCATAGTTTCAATTAACATCTTATCTCCTCCAGTATAAGTAAAGTAATATAAATGTTCCTATGAAGAGAGAAGGAATTATTATAAATTCATAATTCATTTTTTTCTCTTCTTCTATTTTAAAATTCCAGTCATACCAGAAAATTTCTTCGAAATATCCAGCAATTTCAGCACTTTCAATTATTATACCTACTTCTCTATTTCTTCTAAAAGAATTTTCACCCCAGTTTATGGAAGATATAAGAACTTTATCATCTACAATTATGCCTTTATTGTGGATTGGCAGATCATCAGAAAGTTTTACTTTGATATTTCTTAAAAAATCTTTTATTTCCTCATTTTTCTTTTTTGTGTCCTCATAAGATGAATCGAGTATTATTCTTACTTCTACGCCACTTTCATTTTTTTCAATCAGTTTTTGCAAGATAGGATTTAAACCATTTTTCCATTCCTTATCTATATAATTCTGCTCAACAAGAATTCTTTTTTCCGCGGAATTTATTAAATTTAATATTTCTTCTTCGGAATTATCTGGGGAAAGAATGAGTGTATAGTTAAAAGAAGAATTAATATGCAAGGGAGCAAATTTAGGATTGTAATACCCTTCTGGAATAAAATAGCTTATGGAATAGTCCCGCGGTGGCTTGCCATGCGTGATACTATTTTCATCGAATTTTATGCTGTCCTGCATAGAAGGATTCCAGTCATGCTCAAAAACAGTTGAAAGGAAATTTGCAATGTTTTCGTCCTCAATTATTATCCCCCATTCTCTATTCCCATAGAAAGGATTGATTGGTACGCCACTTTTCCCCCAATTTGCAGAGGAAATTATAACTCTATTATCTATTACTGCATATTTTGCATGATTATATTCGTATCTCTTGTATATTCCTTCTTTTTCATTGCTCATCATATATCTTACAAGTTCTCTTTTATTTAAATTATATGCAATATATCTCTCTTCCATTGGTATTCCTCCAATAACATTTCCATCGAGCAGGAGTTTTATATCCGCATTAGATTTTTCGAGCAAATCAGCAAGAAATGGATTTGTAAATAGATATAAATTCAGTAGAATTTTGCTTGCGTTTCTTATTTCTTTTTCAATCGAGCTATAGGAGCAATCAGGAGAACAAAAAACTTTTGCTTTACTTGCTTTTCCTTTAAATGGTGGAAAATCAGATTGGCCAATTATATATGTTCTATTATGTTCCCAATCCAAGCTTGTGTTGCTATCAATATTATTTTTTCTTTTTAAAACAACTCCTTCATCAACCCCATTTATACTTTTTCCAATCCATCCTTCATAAAAAGATGCGTTTCCATAAACAACCACATCAACTGTATTGTTATATTTATCCTTCAAGCATACTATTCCTCCAGTATTTGAAAGAACAAAATTTCCAGATTTTTTAACGTCTGGCAAATAAGAGCAATCATTCCATTCATAGTTAGCTTCAAAACCAGTTTCCATTTTAAAAGATGTTCCATTTTGGGTTAAATAAATTTTTTCTCCTCCTCCTATATTTACACTGGGAAGAAATATTTTTCTCTGCTCACTAAAATTTTTTGATGGATCAATTGTTATATACCATCCATCAAGAGATATTTCGTTTTCTCCAGAATTTATTATGCATATATACTCATTATTTCTATTAGGGCGGGCATAATAATATACTTCATTTATCATTACACTGCCACTTGCTTCAAAAGTAATATTAAAAATAATAAAAAGGATAAATATCTTTGAAAAAATCATTTAAATCACAAACACATCTATTATGCTTTCTACTTTTTCTGCGTTTGTTACATTTGCTTCTACATAAGTAAAT
>JAWAYL010000040.1:0-8777 GCA_038818725.1 Thermoplasmatota archaeon
TATCTTGTATGAAAATCTATTTTGCCATCTATTAAACGAAATGAAAATCTATTTAATTTCCTTAAAGATTTATTTTTTGCCTGAGGCATGGCATTCCCATCCCTCCTTAAGATGGAATGTTGCCTCAAGGCTTAATTTTTTTAAATTTTCACTTTCGGAAATACTGTATATATTGGGCAGGCAGTGCTAACAGCATTTCTTTCTCCAAATATTTTAAGCCCTCTTTGGAGCGCCTCTCTATGATGGATGTGTGGCTATTTCTTATTTTTTAAATTTTCAAATTCTTCACACCCCCTAAAACAAGCAAAATATTATATATCACTTTTATTTTCATTTCAGATGGCTAAAGGAATGTATCATTATTTAAGGCAAGCATGGAAAAAACCAGATACATCTTATAATAGCCCGCAGTGGAATCGCTTGATAGAATGGCGCAGGCAGGGAGCAATTGTAAGAGTTGAATCCCCTTTACGCCCTGATAGAGCCAGATCTCTTGGCTATAAGGCAAAACAGGGTTTCATTATTGTGAGAGCAAGAGTTAGAGCTGGTGGCAGAAGGAAGGAAAGGCCAAATAAAGGAAGAAAACCATCAAAAATGGGAGTTAATAAGATAACTCCAAAGAAATCAATAAAAAGAATAGCAGAAGAAAGAGCAGCGAGGAAATATCCTAATATGGAAGTTTTAAACTCTTACTGGGTTGGGAGGGATGGAAAATACCACTACTATGAAGTAATACTTGTAGATAGAAGTCATCCTGTTATAAAAAGTGATGATAAAATAAACTGGATTTGCAATGAAAGAGGGCGCGCTTTCAGAGGCAAAACATCCGCTGGAAAGAAAGGAAGAGGTTTAAGAAATAAAGGCAAGGGGGCAGAAAAAGCCCGCCCTAGCGTAAGAGCAAATAAAAGGAAAGAATAAATAATAAATTTCAATATATTTTCATGCCACTTGTTGTTTGTCCAAATTGCAAGGGAGAATTTATAGTAAAGGATGAGATAACTGGAAAATGTCCATATTGTGGAATAAAACTTTTATTTAGGGGAAAAGATGAGTTTATTGAAAAAGTAAGTATAGAAGAAATAGAAAGAAGAGTTGATGAGATTACAAAAGAAGAAAGTAAAAAGCAGGAAAAGGATATAATAAAAATTTTAATTGATGAAGAATATTTTTCAAAAATAGAAGAAGAGATTGATAAATTATAGAGAAAATACCCATATTTCTGTATTTTCTGGCAAATCTTCTCTTGTTATTTCCACTTCATTTGCTACATATAATATTTCCATATCCTCTGCCATATCTAAGAATTTATCAACTCTTTCAATTGGAAGCGACAATCCTTCTACTTTATAGTGCATTGGAATAACAATCTTTGGTTTTATTTTTTTACACATCTCCATTGCTTCTTTTGCATTTAATGTAAATGTTCCCCCAACTGGAATAAAAAGAATATCTATTTTGCCAATTTTTTCTATTAATTTTTCATCTATTTCTCCTATATCTCCAAGATGGCAGAAAGTTATTTCTTCGTATTTAATTTTGAAAATTGTAATTTCCCCTCTTTTCCTTCCCTTCTCTCTATCATGATACGATGAAAAAGTCTCAATCTCTATTCCATCTATTTTTTTGCCATTTTTTAAAACAATGCTTCCTTCTTTTTCTACTATTTTTGTTTGATTGTGATCAAAATGCTCGTGTGTAACAAGTATTATATCTCCCTTAACTCTCGGTGGCGGGATGCCGATTGAGGCGCCATCATGAGGGTCAATAACTATGGTTTTGCCATTTGAGATTGAAAAGCAGGCATGACCATGCCATCTTATTCTCAACATTTTTTCCTCTCAATAAATCCAAAAATTCTCCTCTTTTTATAAGGAATGTTTTCGTGCCATTTTTTTCCAAACCATAGTTTCGGCTTTTTTTCTATAAGCACAGCAATTTCTTCTTTTTCCGCCAAATCTTTGTCATAAAATATTTTTGCTTCATGTGATATTTCCATTATTTTAACCTTTGCCTTTCCTTCTTCTATTTCAATAAAAGAATTTTTTGAAAGGTCTTCAATCACCTCTGCTTCCTTATATTCAACTATTTTTCTAGCCTCTTCTTTCCACTTTTCAATTTTTGATTTGCTTATATTTGTAGTCATAGCAATTGATTCAGCATTTGCAAGAATAAGTTCTTCAACACTTTTAATTCCAGCCTCTCTCAATTTTTTTTCATAAATGCTTCCTATACCTCTTATATTTTTCAAATCCATTTATTTGTAATCAAAATTGAATATAAAAATATGTTGTTAGCTGCAGTATTTCCGCATGTTTCAAAACAAATCAACCGCTCCTAAAAGCCTTTACTTCTTCAATGCTTGGAATTTCTATTTTAACTTTTTTTCTCCCTCTATTATATTTCTCCTTTCCAACTTCAGAAATTATTCTTCTTCCTTCCTCTCTTAGTTCATCGAGTTTTTTATTTACTCTATCAACAGTATCTCTTAAAATTAAAGCCATTGCTACAAGAAGGTTTTTAAAAAATATTGGAAATCCTTCAAAAATTATATCTCTTTCAGGAACTCTTATTCTCCATGCTGGCTCTTCTCCAAAATCGCTTATTGGAAGTCCCATTCCAGCTTCTAGTGCATCTGAAAATGTTGGGTCAAGCTGAAGCCATTTTCCATCTATATAGAGCTCAGCGCATCCATGCAATGCATCAAGAAAGCCGAGCAGTTCATATGTCTCTCTTATTATAGGATCATCTTTTATCATTAAATCAAAAAGTTCCTGCGTTGGAGCTAAAGCATAAAGGCGATACCTTGCCTTAATTCCGCCAGCTCTGGCAAGCGCTATAAGCAGATTCATTTGATCTAAGCATACGCCCCCTTTACTTTTAAGAACTCCTAAAGCCCCTACCATTGGTTTGAAAACGAGGCATTTCTCATTTTTTACAAAATAGAATATTGATTTTGCATATTCATATGGTTCCTTTTCAAAAGCTCCAAGTTTTTTTGCAAAAGCTCTTATTTCAGGAGCATCGCATTCACAAAGCCTTGTAGGGCGAAGATATTTTTCATCACTTACAGGGGGCAAATCTTTGAAATCCTCTTCCTTTAAAATTTTTGTGCTATCATACATGCTTTCATCATCTAAATGAACCCATGGTTTGCGATGAGCATTTAATCTTTTTTTCCACGCCATCGCATTTCTTGCAAATGCTTTTGGATTTCTTGCAATTACATACAGAAGAGGCAATGATGTTTTTATAAAATTCTTTAAGATAGGCAAAGGAATAAAATCTCCTCTATCTGTAATTTCCATAGCTCACCTCATCTCCCTAGCCATTATTTCCCTCATTAAGTTTCCGCAACCCTTGCTTTCCTCTCCTTTCATCCTTGTTATTTCTCCTTCTATAACATATCCACTTCTTCCACACTCTGGACAACTTTCAAGCAACTTTAGCTTATCTCCTGTAATTATAAATCCAGGATAGCTATTTGATGCAGGGTCGAGGAAGGCAAATCTTCCTTCTCCGTAATTATTTATTTCATTGTTTTCATCAATTATTAGTGGATAAATCCACGGAGAAATATGTTTGTATCTATTTTCGCATTCAAGAGCAAGCCCATTCATCTCTGACATTCCATATACATCTCTATAATTGTTTATATCTATTCCAAAAAATTCTTCTATTCTTTTTGCAAATTCCTCAGATGAAACTTTCTTATTTTCATATATCTTCCATCCCCCTCCAGTTATAATAACTGAATCTTTTGCAAGATTTAAATAAAATCCTTCTTCTTCCATCAAATTCATTAAGTCGTTTAATTGATATGGAAAAGTCAGGATATAAACCTGCTTTCTTTCCTTTTCAATTTCCTTAAGCAAATTTAATAGCTTTAATTGCCCTTTTTGCATCGCTTTTTTTATCAACATTAACTTAAATTTATCTCCTATTCCCTTTATTTGTCCAGATAATATTCTAACTATATCAATTGTTAAGGCTCTATCTGTTAAAAAGTGTCTATCTTTTTCATTAAAAATTTTTGTTCCTTCAGAAATCCATCTTCCCATTGTAAGATGTGTTTTTGTTGGCCCCGGATAAACAAATTGAACATTATCTCTTGGCTTTGATATTGAGAAAAGTAAGGTTTTATCTGCAGAATAAAACATTCTTTTTGTTGTTATATAATCTCTGAACATAAAACTGAATTTTCCAGAGGTGCCTGATGAATGTGTAACAACCCCGTTTAATTTTTCTTCAGCCCATGTTAAGAAATCTTGCAAGGATTTCCCATTAAAATCAAATTTCCCTATATCGACAGAGCAAACACGATATAGCCATTCATATAGCTCCTTAGGATTTTCTGAAGGATAGTCTTTGAAGAATTTATCCATAAGCAGGGGAATCTTTTTTAATTCTTTCTCGCTTTTTATCTCCTCCGGCTTTACATTATTTTCCTTACAGTATCTCTGATAAAAAAGATTATTTGAATAATGGTGTTTAAAAGCCTCTTTTATTGCCTCCTCTCTTAGTTTATTTATTTTTTTCTCTTCATAGAGAAAATAATCATCGAGCCCATAAATTATTTTATCAACTTTTGTCCATTTTTCTTCCTCTATATAAAACTCTTTTTTAAGATTTTCCATCAGGTACATATTTTTTATTATTGAATTAAATATAATTTTTATCTAAAGAGAAATTTATCAAAATTAAATTTTACTTGAATGACATCCAGAAAGGTTTTTTCATCTTATTTTCCTTCATACTTTTTAGAAATTCTGCTATCTCTTTCCCAGTCTTTGATAGCTTATATCTTTTTTCACTATCCTGCTCAAGCACTCCATCATCCTTTAATTTTTTAAGGTGGAAACTCAGCTTTGGATTATCATCTATTCCTATTTCCTGGGCTATTTTTGTAAAAGGATAACTTCCTCCATCAGAGAGCAAACTTATTATTTTCCTTCTTATATAATTTGATATTGATTCTGAAAATATCCCTAAATGAATGTCTATTATTAAATCCTGTAAAATTTGCTTTTCTTTTGCATCTACTTTTTCAAAATTTGCAGATATGATAAGTTTTGAATTTTTTGAAGCACTTTTTTTATTAAGCCATTCAAGGAATTCTCTGGTAACAAGAAAATTATTATTTTTAAAAATATATTCAAGATTCATAAGAAGAATAACGCTATTTTCTTCCATCTTCTCCTCTATTTCTCTTTTAATTTCCTCTATTTTTCTTGCTTTCAATTCTCTTTCAAGAGGAATAATCTTTATATTTTTTACATCTTTTAATGCATCAAATTCTCTTGTAATGCATATTCCATTTCTTTCCTTTGCCATTTTAAGAAATATATCAAAATAATTTTCTTCATAAAATTCCTCAAATTTTTTAAATTTTATATCCTCTATTGCCGCCAGGATACTTTTTTCAAGTTCTTCAAAATTAAATGGCTTCCTTATATAATCACTTGCCCCCTCCTTCATTGCCTCTATGGCTGTATCTACTGTTGCATATGCAGTTATCATTATAACTGGCAGAAATGGCTTTCTTTTTTTAATCTCTTTCAATGTTTCAATTCCATTCATACCAGGCATTTTTATATCAAGAAATACAATGTCAGCTCTATCAATTTTTTCTAAGCATTCTTTTCCGCTTTTTGCAGTAATAACCTTATACCCATACACTTCAAGAGATGTTTTTGCTGCCTCAAGAATTTCTTCATCATCATCAACAAAAAGTATCTCCTTTATCATGTACTCCCCAAAACTATATGAAATTTCGCTCCTTTCTGCTTGCTTTCCGCCCATATCCTCCCGCCATGCGCCTCAACTATATTTTTAGTTATCGCCAGCCCCAATCCAGCGCCACCGTCCTTGCCCCTATAGAATGGCTCAAAAATTTTTTCCAGCTCTTCACTTGGGATTCCAATTCCTGTATCTTCTATTATCAAGTGGGCGTAGTTTCCTTCTTTAAATCCTTTAACTGATATTGAACCATTGCTTGGAGTATATTTTACCGCATTTGAAATTACATTTTTTATTGCTTTTTCAATCAATTTTTTATCACCCTTCGCATATAAACTATTTTTTATATCTATATGAATTTTCTGATTTTTTTCCTTTATCGTTTCATCAAGCTCATTGAATATATTTTCAATAATTTCTTTAAGATAAAATTTTTCTTTTCTCAATTCAAGCTCTTGCATATCTATAGAAGGAATGTGGAGCATATCATCTATTAGCTTTATAAGTCGATCTATGTTTTTTGCCATTTTTTCCAAGCTTTCTTTTTGAGATTTTTTTAACTTCCCAAGCTTTTCCTTTCTGAGTAAATCATTGTATGTTTTTATTGCTGTAATAGGGGTTTTTAATTCATGTGCTATTGTATCAATAAAAGTTGATTTCATTCTATCAAGCTTTGCTTCTGCAAGCCTTTTATAAGCTTCTTCAAGCTTCTTCTGTCTTTCAATTAACTCTTCCAATAATTTTTCTCTACTGATAAAAGTTATTTTTTCTTCTTCAAGAATTCCTTCTGGAAGTTTCTTTATAAAATCATATTTATACAATTCCTCTTTTATATTGCTTGGTAATTTTCTAAAATTTTCTGTTAATTTTTTTGGAGCATTTTTTCCATAAAATTTAAGAAATATAGGATAACATTTATTTAGAAAATCTATATATTTTTCATCTCTTTCTTCCTCAGGAAATGAATATATTTTATGAAAAATTATTCCTCCTTTTTTATTTATTTTAATTCCTTCTATATCAGCACAAATTCTTATTTCTCTTATTTCTTCAGAGGAACAACTTCTTATCAATGGTTCAATAACAAGCTTAAAAAATGCAAAAGGAATAAACCATCTAATTATTTTTTTATCTATCTTTTCTATTTCTTTCTCTATCTCTTCAATTATTTTTTCATAAGGAACAAATGCAGCATATATTTCAATGAGGTTTGTTATTAAATATAAAAATCCTTCTGCAATATTTTCTTTTTCTATTTTATCAATATTTTCTTCGACAGCTCTTATCTGCAAAATATCATCTATTCCTATATAGCATCCTGCAAGAGAAGGATATAAATCTATTGTCTCTTCTAAAATATTTTTTATGCTTTCTATCCCTATAAGAGGTGATATCTTACTTATTAGATAATTTGACAGCTTCTGAAAAGCTCTTAGCATGGCAACATCTTCCCTAAGCAATATTTTATATTCTTCTTCACTCTCGCTTTTTATTGAAGAAATTAAAATTTTTTGCCCAGCTATTATAGCTATTTCTACAATTATCATGAATGAGGGATAGATAATTATCCACCAAATTGGTAGGGAATAGATGAATTCAAATAGGGAATAAATAAAAATTAATGGAATAAGAAAAATTGATAAGATAAAAAATTTTAAATATTTTTTCCTGTAATCCATATATATTTTTATTGCAAAGAATATAATGAGCAAAGATAGTAAAAGATTTAAAACATTTAGAAAAATAATCATATTTTCAGACCCCTCCATGTAAAGTATATTCTTATCACTGCATAGAGTAAAATAAAGAGAGCAACAGATATAAGAGAATATGAAATTAATCTTATTTCATATATATCCACTCCAACAAAAATCCATGGCAATAAGAAGAAAATATATGCGAGGAGGAGAATTATGCATGCTATAAAAATTAGATTTCCAACCCTTATTTTAATCAACTTCATTATTTTCAAAAAATAGTTATAGGAAAAAATAGGTAATATTAAGGAAATTAAGGTTAATATACCAAGCATTAATTGAAACATAATAAAAAAAAGAAAAAGGTTTAAAAAAATTAGCTATACCCTCCTATCTTTAATGTGGGATCGCCCAGCAATGCCCATTCCTGCACTGTTTTGCAATCAATTTCATCTTTCATGACTGGGAATTTTGCAACATAGTTTGCTATTGCGGTTGAATGAATTTCGCCAAGTATATTCTTGTGTTCTTGCCCATATAATCTGAAAAATTCTATATCAATCCATCCTCCTAAGCCCTGTATGCAATCTGGAATACCATCTTTATTTTCATCACCCACATATCCATAGCCAAGCCCAGTGCACCCAATGCTCGCTATTGCCCCTCCATCTATTTTTCTTACAATCCATTCATTAAAGCATCCAGGACTCCATTCAGATTTATAATATGTCTCATAAAGCTGTTTAATCTTCAGCAAATTGAATATGCTTACATTGAACTGGCTGTTATGACATCCTCCTACAACGCAAACAGGATACATATCTTTATTAGAAAGCATCGGGAACTGTGTAACATCTATTCCAATCCATGTACTTTCATCATAGGGCGGGTGCGTTGCCCAGCTCATCGGGTTGCCATGCCCCTCAAAATTAAGGAAGCCGCAGCCATTGCTTACCGCGTTAATTATATCTTTTGCATCGCTAAGTGTACCAGTTGATGTATATAATTTTATTCCTTCATAGCCATTCATGTATTCCAATGCTTTTTCTGTGCTTACCTCTCCATCGAAGTAGGGATCATTTTCCTGCGGGAAGGTATCGCCAGCAACAACAACCATCTTTTTGAACCATTCCTTGCTTGCCTGATTTTCAGATTCATATTTAATTATTTTATCAATTACAATTTTTAGCTCAATTTTGCTTCTGCATGCAAGCCTTCCAACATAAACATCTGGCATCAAATCAAGTTTATCTTTTTTCATTCCTTTCCATTCAGCAAATATCCCATTTCCATTGCTGTCCCAATCTTCAAAAACAATGCTTCCATTTTCATATTTATAAATAT
>JAWAYL010000041.1:0-8569 GCA_038818725.1 Thermoplasmatota archaeon
AAAGCCATCTCCAGATACAACTATTATTTTTTTGAATTCATCAAATGGATTATTTTCGTAATTTATTATTTTATCAACAACTATTTTTACTTCTTTTAAGCTTGTGCATGCAAGCCTTCCAACTGCAACATCCGGATATAAATCCAAGCCAGTATCATTTTCGACACCTGGTTTATTCCAGGCGGCAAAAATTCCATCATTATTTGTATCCCATGTTTCAAATTTTCCTTCTTTGCCATAAATATCTGCATAATATAAATCGCATGCAACACCCGGATCAAATATTATTTCCTGTTGTAGAGGATATTTTGGATTATCATATAAATTAGTATATCTAACTGGTAAATACCATCCTTTATCACCATAATTTGCATTGTCGCGAGGCTTTGCATATATAACTGATTTAAGACCTCCTACAAGCAAGACATATTTAATTCCATAGCTTTCAATCGCATCCTTTATGAAATATTTTATTTGCTCCGGTTTATCTCTTCCAGGATATGAAGAATATATTTCATCTGTTGTTTTTAAAAAAGTTTTAACTCCGTGTGAATTTTTATGTTCAACAAGCCTGTTTAATTCCTCAGCAAACTCTTTTGGAGAAATTATAACTAAATCATAGCTTGATGGAAAATTTATAGAAGGCTTTTCATATTTTATTCTTATCTCAAAATTTTTTGCAAAATAAATTTTTCCCTCAGATGGTTTATATCTAATGGGGAATAAATGAACTGTAACAAAGGTTACATGTTCCATTTTATCATTTAATCCACAACCAACACGATAAGCATACCAAGAATTTGGATAAATTTCGAGGCTTGAATAAAAATTAAGATTTTTTGGATATTGTGCATTTTCTATTGATAAGGGCAAAAATGCTGAAGAAGGACGAATTTCTTTATCTATTAAAAATTCTTTTATATTCTTTGGAAAAACCTTTATATCTATATTCTTTGCACCAAATTCTATTTCAAATGTTTTACTTATTTTTGGCAGAACAGGATAGCCACTCTCCATCAGATAAGAAGAGCCATCAATTTTTATTTCAATATATTTTTCGTCATAATCTTCGATGCTAAAGTTTGGTAGTGTAACAGTGTAAATAATTTTTTTCTCTTTGCTTCCTGCTAATGTAAATCCTGCCAGCGATAATAAAAATACGATTCCTATAACAAATATTTTCCTTTTCATTTTCATCCTTAACTAAATATTTTATGTTTTTATATATTTTACTGGCATAGGTAGTGTCGCAAATTCGGTTGATGGTTAAATTTGTCGAATTCGATTATTGGTAAGAGATGAAAATGGGCTTGAAAGCGTGCTATATATTAGAGTACCTTTTACTTTACTATCTCTCCTTCTAGATGTGTTATTGTTGCGTCAAAAATTTTAGCATCTAAAAATTCTCCTATAACAGCATCTTTCAAAAAAACAGATTTATAGAAATCATTTTTTCCAACTTTCCAGCCCTTATATTCATCCAAAACAAGCACACGAGTCTTTCTTCCTATCCATCTCCTATTTCTTTTAAGAGAAATTTCATTTGCAACTTTTGATGCAATTCTTGACCTTTCCTTTGCAACATCAGTTGGTATTCTTTTCATGTGCCAGCAAGGCGTCGAGGGGCGCGGGGAAAAGCGTGTTACATTTGTTACATCGGGCTGGATTTTTTCAATTGTTGCAATTGTTTCCTCGAAATCTTCTTCATTTTCATCAGGAAATGCCACTATTATATCAGTTGCAAGAGTAACGTCGATTTCTTTTCTAAATGCTTTTACAATTTCTAAAAAAATATCGAGATTATATCCTCTTCTCATTTTTTCAAGAATTTTTTCACTTCCTGATTGCAAAGGTAAATGAATAAACTTATAAACCTTTTCATTTTTAAATGCCTCAATTATTTCATCTAAAATTTTATAAGCTGACAGAGGATGCATCATTCCAACCCTAATTCTGAAATCTCCTTCTATGCTTGCTACTTTTTTTATCAAATCTGGCAGATTTGGATAGGATGCAGTATCTTGAGATGTCAATCTTATTTCTTTGCAACCTTTTGAAATTGCCTTTTTTATATCTTCATAAAGCAAATCCAAAGGATAAGAAATTAAATTTCCTCTAGCTTTTTTTGTTATGCAATATGAGCACTTATAAAGGCAACCATCAGAAATTGGAATGTTCATGCTTATACCAATTTTTCTTTCAATTCCTGCTTTTATTCCAGTATATGCTTTTCCTCCCTCAATAGCATCTACAATTGAAATTACTTCAAGAGGAGAAACCAAAATTGCATCATTTGCAACTTTTTTAACCAAATCTGGCTGTGCAGAAGCCATGCAGCCAGCAACAACAATTTTTTTTCCATTATATTTTTCCCTAAATTTTCTTATTCTGCTTAACATTCTTTGTTGTGTAGTAGCTATTACTGTACAGGTTACAATAATTAATACGTCTGCCAGAGAAGCGTCATTAACAATTTCATGCCCTCTTTTTTCAATTAATCCTTGCATTATTGAAGCATCTCCTTGATTTGCTGCGCATCCATATGTTTCAATATAAATTTTCACATTTCTAAAAATTGCGTTAATATTTTATTTTTTCCGCTTTTTCGGTTTTGCTTTCGAAACGTTAACAACAAAATATGGAAATGCATTGCCTTGAAAATGCTTAAATATCTAAAATGAAATTGTTTTGAATGCTTCGTAAGATATTAAGAGTAAAAGAAGTTGTATCATTCATAAGAGATGCGATTGAAAAAGCAAATTTAAATGATATATGGATTGAAGGAGAAATATCAAATTTTAAAGAAGTTTTAGGAATTATATATTTTGATTTAAAAGATGAAGATGCTTTGCTTAGATGTGTTTATTTTAGCCCAAATAAAGAGAATTTGAAAAATGGTATGAAAGTGATTGTAAAAGGAGATATTGGAATATATGAAAAGAAAGGATATTATCAACTTTATGTTAAAGAAATAAAAATTCATGGTGTAGGTGAGCTATTCATAAAATTCATCGAATTGAAAGAAAAACTCAAGAAAGAAGGTTTATTTGATGAAAAATTTAAAAAAGAATTACCAAAAATTCCTTCAAAAATTGCAATAATAACATCTCCAGATGGAGCGGTTTTGCATGATATGCTTAATATAATTTCAAGAAGATTTCCAACAAATATTTTAGTTGCTCCAGTAAGAGTGCAAGGCGAGGGTTGCGAGGAGGAAATAGTTAATGCAATAAACGAAATAAACAGGAGAAATGATATAGATTTAATAATTTTAGCAAGAGGTGGCGGAAGTTGGGAAGACCTGCAGGCATTTAATGAAGAAAAGGTTGCAAGAGCAATATTTAATTCACGCATCCCTATAATTTCCGCAATTGGCCACGAAACGGATTTTACAATTGCTGATTTTGTGGCGGACAAGCGGGCAAGCACGCCCTCCGCGGCAGCAGAGATGGCGGTGCCGAGCAGAGACGAAATTTTTTCATTGCTTGATATATTTGAAAAAAGGCTCGTAAAAATTATGGAAGAAAAAATAAATTTATATGGGCAAATTATTGAAGGGATAATGAAAAGGAAAGCTTTTTTGCATGCAGATGAACTTATTCTTGAAAAAGTTGAGGATTTAGAACAAAGAAGTGAAAGAATTGAAGAGCTTGCAAAAAAATATATTGAAAATATGAAAAATATGATAAATATCAGATTTGAGATATTGAATAGGCTTAATCCATATAATGTTTTAAATAGAGGTTATAGCATATGCTTCAGAGTTAAAGATAATAAAGTATTTAGCAGCGTAGACGATATTGATTTAGAAGAAGAGTTGAGAATAGTTGTTAAAGATGGTGATGTAAGATGTATAGTGAAGGAGAAAAAGAAATTGGATTTGAAGAAGCATTGAAAAAACTCGATGAAATAATAGAAGAGCTCGAGAAAGGAGAGCTAACCCTTGAAGAAACAATATCAAAATTTGAGGAAGGAATAAAACTATGCAAGTTATGCAAGGAAAAAATTCAGAAAGCTGAAATGAAAATAGAAAAATTGCTTGAAAACATAAAATGAGGCAACTCTTATTTTTTCTTCCTCCAACATTTGCACTGATTTTTGGTCATTTTTTGGTAATTAAGGAAAGCATTGAAAGAATAAATATTATTACAACTCCTTTCCTTTTTCTCTCTTTATTTATAATTGGAGCCGGCTATTTCATTAAGGAAAAAATAAGACATATAATACTTTCCTATGGGTGGCTTCTTTTCGCAATTTACTGGGCGACACAGCCAGAAATTTTATATTATAAGGGAGAAGGAGATATTGTAAATGCAATTTTCTGCATTGGAGGAGTATATTTTCTTTCTTATATTTCCTATCATGAATGGCTTTCCTATAAAAAGGGGGAAAATTTAGAGAGTTTAAACTTTCTTGCAGGCGCCACTTTTATTGCTGGCTTGCTCTATTTTATTTTTGAAAAAGTTGATTTTCTGGCTGGTTTGCTTATAAAAGTTGTTGCGGAGCAGACCGCTTGGATAATGAATTTTATTGGCTATAATGTTACTATTGGAAATGTAATATATGGAATAAATACTGTTGTTCCAATATACTTTAACGGACATGAAAGTGTGCAGCTTATTCTTGCTTGCACTGGACTGCAATCAATGGCTGTTTTCGTTGGTGTTTTTGGGGCAATAAATTCTGATTATATAAAAAGAATTAAAGGGCTTTTAATAACTGTTATAACAATTTATATTCTAAACCTATTAAGAAATGCTGGAGTAATATATGGAATGGAAATTCTTGGAATCGATTTTTATATAATGCACAATGTAATTGGAAAAATTGGCTCATTAATTGCTCTTATAGTGCTTGCATTCATAACTTTTGATCTGATTCCAGAAATATATCATAATATATCTGCTTTATTTGATTTGCCAAAGAGAAAATGATAGCAAAAAAATGCCTCCATATAGCATTATTTCCCTTGCCTTTTTTAATTATTTCTCTTGTTTTTTTAAAATTCTATGAATTTTTTAAATACATTTTCTTTGTTTTCCTCATTTTTCAAATTTTCTTCATTTTCTTTTTCAGAGATATAAAAAGAGAGATTCAGGATGGAATAGTTTCTCCAGCAGATGGAAAAATAGTTGAAAGCAATGGAAAAATATCAATTTTTATGAGCTTATTTGACATGCATGTAAATTTAATGCCTTATGATGGAAAAATATCAAAAATTGTTCATTATAAAGGAGAGCATAAACCTGCTTTCAGCAAAATAGAGAGAAATGAAAAAGTAGAAATTGATATAGAAAGCAAAATTGGAAAAATAAAAGTGGTTCAGATTGCTGGATTTTTTGCAAGGAGGATTGTAACATATATAAAGGAAGGAGAATATTTAAAGAAAGGAGAAAAATTGGGAATAATAAGATTTGGCTCAAGAGTTGAAATAATTCTGCCAGAAAACTGTAAAATAGTTGCTGAAAAAGGAAAAAAAATAAAAGCAGGGCAAACAGTGGCGCTGTTAGGTAATTAACGAGAGATAATTTCACCTCCAGATTATAAAGGAAAGCAATTAGCCATCTTTCGACGCTTTCCTTCTTCAAATGTTTCATTTTCATATCTTAAGCCCATTCTTTGCAATGCAGTCCATATGTACTCTCCAATCTTTATTTTAGTTTCATCTATTGCAATACACCGCCTGTATTTTTGGCCTAGTTTATGATAGCACTGTCTCAAAGATTCGTGGCTTCCCGCGTAAAGCTTGATAGCATGATAAAGCCCCAAGCATATCAAGATGTGCATACTAGCCACGCTATAGTAACGACTGAAATAATA
Organism: Thermoplasmatota archaeon; assembly: GCA_038818725.1. Classification (GTDB taxonomy): domain Archaea; phylum Thermoplasmatota; class E2; order UBA202; family JdFR-43; genus JACIWB01. The sequence goes on from JAWAYL010000041.1 coordinate 5,821, forward strand.
AAAGAAGGTAAAATTAAAACAGAGAAAAAGCATCAATTGAATTTTTTAAAGAATTTTCAAGCATTCTTGGAATAGAGAAAATAAATAGGATGCTATCTTTTATAGAAATTCAGATGAAAAGATAGAATGCACACAAGGGTAGGAGGATGACTTCGCTTTTTCTGCAAGGGCTTGATTGAAGTTCTCTGCGAATAGGTGTATGCCTAAAACCTTTTTTCTGAAAAATATTTAAGTTCATTAAAATTTATCAATATGGAAAAAATTTACAAAATGCCAAAAAAGTCATTTTATACAAAAAAAATTGCTAAAGGTTGCAAGATTTGTCAGAAAGGGGCAAAGCTTGTTTTACTTATAACTGGATTATGCTCCTCGGCCTGCTTTTATTGCCCTCTTTCAGAAAAGAAAAAGGGAAAAGATGTTATATATGCAAATGAAAAATTAGTTGAAAAAAAAGAAGATATTATTGAAGAAGCTGAACTTATAGAGGCGGAAGGAACTGGCATCACTGGCGGCGATCCCCTGCTTGTAATTGAGAAAACAGTTGATGCAATAAAAATGCTTAAAGAATATTTTGGCTTTGCTCACCATATCCATTTATATACTTCAACATTTGATATTAAGAGAATTAAAATTGTTGAGAAAGCGGGTTTAGATGAAATAAGGTTTCATCCTTCCGTATCTTATTGGAAAAATATAGAGAAAATAAATTTTGGGGAAGTGATTAAAAATTGTGAAATTGATAGAGGAGTTGAGATTCCTCTTATACCTCATTTAAAAGATGAGACGATTAAGCTTCTTGAAGATTTGCAGAAATATGAAATTGATTTTATAAATCTTAATGAGCTCGAATTTTCAGTAACAAATGTTGATGAGCTGAGTAAATACGGTTATGTTGCAAAAAATGATATTTCTTCGGCTGTAAAAGGAAGTGAGGAAATGGCTTATGAGCTAATTGAAAAAAATTTTTCAATTCCTTTACATTATTGTTCTTCTTCATTTAAAGACGCAATTCAGCTTAGGAAAAGAATAGAAAGAAGAGCAAGAAATGTTGCAAAAATTTATGAAATCATAACTGAGGATGGAACACTTCTTAAAGGAGTAATTTTTGCTGAAAAAGAAATGCTTGAGGAAATAAGAAAAAAATTTGGGATAGATGAGAGATTGATTGTATGGGATGAAGAAAAAAAGAGAATAGAAACATCTCCATTTATTTTAGAAGAAATAGTTGATTACTTACCATATAAATGCTGTATTATCGAAGAATATCCAACAGCTGATAGGCTTGAAGTTGAAATAACCCCTCTTAATTAATAAATTTAAGATTGATACGTTTGCAAAAATCTCTAATAACATCTTCTAATTCTTCATTGCTATTAAATTTCAATAAATGCATATTTTCTTTAACTATTTCTTTGATTTCTGATATTTTTATTTTTTTATCTCCATCTGCCTTCATGAAAAGCAATTTTTCTATCAGAGAAAATGCGACTATTTCCCTTAAATTATAAACCTCTTTATTTGTAAAGAATATTATCCCAACTTTATCTTTTTCTCTAAATTTCATATCTGTTGCAACACCATAAAGCCCGCCGGTATGGCCGATATAAGTTTCATTTCCTCTTTTCCATATCTGCCATCCCAAACCATATTGGAAATTATATTTTTTACTTTCATATTGGACCTTATGCATTTCTTTAACGCTTTCCTCGCTTAACATTCTCACTCCTTCATATATTCCACCATTCATATGTGCTATTAAAAATTTTGATAAATCAGGTACACTTGTTCTTAAACCACCAGCTGGATAGTCAATTATATTATAATGAAGCAATGGATAATATTCTCCTTCAAAAACATAGGGCACTGCTATATTGCTTATATTTAAATTCCATAGAATAAAGCTTGTATTTTTCATTCCAAGTGGCTCAAAAATATTTTTTCTACAGTAATCCTCAAAGTTTTGCATAGAAACTAATTCTACAATATATCCAAGCAAAGAATAACCAACATTTGCATAGCTCATTTCCTCGCCCGGCGCATAACTAGCCCATACCTGCGGTTTGTAATTTATCTCTCCTGGTAATAAATATTCCTTAAGCCATGGATGAGGATAGCCAGAAAAATTAAGTGTTGCTGGAAAATAGCAATAGAAGGCGGGCGGGTCGCTTGCCAAGCTGGATTGATGGGCGAGAAGCATTCTTATTGTGATTGGCTTATCTGGATAATTTGGATTTCTTAAATTGAAAGGAAGATAATTATTAACATCATCATCTAAGCTCAATAAACCCTTTTCATATAATTGCATTATAGCGGTTGCAGTAAAAGTTTTTGAAATCGAGGCAACTAAATATATTACATTTTCATCCGCTTTTTTATTATTTTCTCTATCATAAATTCCATATCCTTTGCTCCATATAATTTCATTGCCTTTAATTATGCATGCTGAAAGAGATGAAAAATGAGCTATTTCCATTATTTTTTCGATTTTATTATCAAAATCGCGAATTTTTTCATTTTTTAATAATTTTCCACTCGAAAATGTTATTAGAAGAATTATGCTGGAACAAATTGCTATAATTTTCCTCATAAAATTAATTCTTATATGATATTAAATATTTTTGTGTTTTATCTATCTCACCATTTCTTGGCAGATACAGATTTACAATTTTTAAATCTGTTTTTTTGTTGAAATAAATTATTGACCAACTTAAATTTTATCCAAAACTAAAATTTTTGTATTAATTTTAAT
>JAWAYL010000042.1:0-8553 GCA_038818725.1 Thermoplasmatota archaeon
GAATGAAAGTAGAGGCATGCCTCAGGCGCATCCAGCAAGATGGAAGCGCGGGAGCAATATATTATGGATATAAATTCAGGAAAGCAGATTAAAATGTTTGGGATATATGGATTAAATTTTAATATTGAGGAAGAAGATATAAAAATAGAGTTAGCAGGCAAGGAAAAAGAAAAAAATTATTTCAGAAAAGTTGGGAATGATGCAATTGAGAAAAAAATTTATGCAGATAAGGGAGAAATTATCATTTCCCCAGTTCCTCCTGTAAATCTACCAGTTAATGTTTCAAATCATTTGATGATAGAGCTAGATAAAAGCATTTTTATCGAGCCAGGAGTGGAGCAAAAAGTATTTATTAAATTTCCTGTTGAGATAGGTGTTTTTATATCAGATGAAAAGGATATTGAGCCAGTTGATATTTTTACAAAAACAAAATTAAAATATACGCTTTATGGGCGCCCTGAGGACGGCTCAGTATGCAGGTGGTGGAAAAGTGAGGTATATGAAAAAATTCCAAGCGTTGATAAACTTTATGAAGGAATTATTGAGCTGAAGATTAAAAATAGTTATAATGAATGGACTGAAATAAATAAAATTGTTTTTAATACACTTAGTATGAAAATTTTTTATAAAGAACATGCTTATTGTTCTGCAAATCTTGAAATAGTTAAAAAGAGCATTGGGAAAACATATTTTAATGAAAAAGTAGAAGAAATGAATGAAGCAGTAGATTTATATCTTGCAAAAAGCAGAAGGCTTGGAATTTCTTTTGTAAAAGAAATCGAAAGAGAATTTTTCATGGAGCGTGGTTTCAAATGACAATATGGGATATACTTAAATATAAAATAGCTGGCATTGAGATTGAAGCAATATTGAAATTTATAGGGGCAATTCTAATTATAGTATTATTAGCAAAAATAGTAAGAATTAATATAAGGAGAGGACTAAAAGATAAGTTACCTGATGTAACTGTTAAAAATGTTGAAAAATTTGCATATTATATCATAATAATAATTGGTTTTATTGCATCTCTCTCAATTATAGGAATTTCTTTATCTGGCCTGCTTGTTGCGGGTGGAATAATTGGTATAGTTATTGGTTTCGCCAGCCAGACAGTTGTTTCAAATTTTTTAAGCGGTATATTTCTTATTATTGAAAGACCAATTGGAATAGGAGATGCAATAAGAATAGAAGATGTTGATGGAATAGTGGAAGAGATAAAGATTTTATCAACAACTATTCGCACTTGGGATGGAGTTTTTGCTAGATTTCCAAATGAAAAAGTATTTACATCAAAGATATATAATTACTATAGTAGCCCAGTAAGAAGATTTGAGTATAAAATAGGAATAAGATATAGTGATGATGCAAATAAGGCAATAGAAATAATAAAAAGAGTTCTTGAGGAGCACCCTTTTGTTCTTAAATATCCTGAGCCAGTTGTTTATGTTGATGAACTCGGAGAAAGCAGTGTAAATTTATCTATTAGGATATGGGCTCCCTCCGCTGTTTGGTTCTCTGTAAAAACTGAGATGCTCTGGAAAATAAAAGTTGCTCTTGAAAAAGAAGGAATTCAGATACCATTCCCACAGCGTGTTATATGGATGGCAAAGTAATATTTTCAATAGGTCATTCAAATAGAAGCAAAGAAGAATTTCTTGAATTGTTAAGAAAATATGAAATTGAGGCAATTGCTGATGTAAGGCGCTTTCCAACTTCAAAATTTGAAATTTATAAGAAAGAAAATCTCGAAAAAATTTTAGGAGAGATTGAATATTTTCATTTTGAAAATCTCGGTGGATTTAGACATGGCTATAAAAAATGGATGGAAACAGATGAATGGAAAAAAGAATATGAAAAACTTAAGGAAATTGCTGAAGCAAAAAAAGTTGCAATTCTTTGTGCAGAAAAATTGCCTTTTAGATGCCACCGCAGGCATATATTGAAAAAGTTCGAGGAAGAAGGATGGAAAGTTATAAACATAATATAGAAAAACAGAGGTTAAGGGAAGAAATATGGAAGAAAATGACATCATCAGGCATAGCAATATTTCCTTATGCATATGGAAGAATACCAAATTTCATTGGAAGTGATATAGCAGGGGATAAAGTTACTACACTTGAAGAATGGAAAAAAGCAAAAATTGTATTTTCGAATCCGGATTTTGCCCAGAAAAAAATTAGAGAAAATGCTCTGAAGCAAAATAAAATTTTAATAATGGCTTCTCCAAAATTAAAGCATGGTTTTATAAAAGTTGATCCTTCAATAGTTAAAGGTAAGGAAAATTATGCAAGCACAATTTCTGGAGCATTTAAATATGGAAAAAGAATAGACGAGCTTATCAAGCCGGATTTAATAATTACAGGGTGCGTTGCTGTTGATGAGGAAAATTTTATTCGCCTTGGGAAAGGAGGAGGATATGGAGATAGAGAAATAAAAATGATTGAAGAAAAATTTGGTAAAGTTACAGTTATAACAACAGTTCATGATATACAGGTGGTTAAAAATATTCCTTTTGACGAAAATGATACAAAAGTTGATATAATAGTTACTCCAACAAGAATAATAAGAAGAAAAATTTGATTATTTATCAAAACATTTTTATCCTGATAAATATAAAGGGAATGATGAATTATTTGCTATTGCTTCTTACTGCCTTGCTTGCATTTACATGGGGCATGCTTTTTGCTTTCTGGCTTATATTTGCAAGAACCGCAAGCAAGCTATCTTCTTTAATAGAAGAGATAAGTAAGGGCGAACTAAATCTTGAAGAAGTTTACCAGCTTGTAAAAAATGCTATAGATAAGGCATATGAAGAAATAAAGAAAGGGAAAGATGAAAATCCTTGATGCAATAAATGAGGTTTATAAACAAATTCAGAAAACAAGATATAGTTTGAGTCACCTTTATAAATTACTTATTTTTATAACCCCATTTCTTACAATAGCATTCTATTTTGCGTTTGTTTTTGATTATTTACCGCCAGAATTAGAAGGAAAATATGCAGGGCTTGTTATTGGATATTTTTTTCCTCCTTTTGGAAAAGAATCAATTATTCCTTTAATGCTAGGATTTAAAATACCAGTATGGATAACAGGTAGCACAATAATAATAATGGACATAATTTCATCTGCAATAATTGCTTATAATTGGTGGTTTGCTGAACTTATAATTTACCATATTCCTTATCTGGATAAGGGCTATGATAAACTAAAGAAGAAATCAGAAAATTTTAGCAAAAGAAAACTTATTACGCTTGCAATGATAATTTTTATGGCTATTCCCTTTCAAGGGACTGGAGGAATAAGCACAACAATAATATGTCGCTTAATTGGCTTTAAAGCAAAAAAAACAGTTGCAATAGTTGCTCTTGGTTCATCAATAACAACATCTTTTCTAATAATGGCTTATCTCGGGCTATTTAATTTCATTTATTAGCCATCTTGCAGCAAGTTTGACTGCTTCCTTGCTTGAGTATTTTGGCTTCCATCCCTTTTGCATTATTTTTGATATATCCAGCATCATGAATTTTACATCTCCTTTCCATCCTCTTCCATCTATTCCCCCTGTGAAATAATATTCTGGCCTAACATTCATTTCTTCACTGACTATATCTGCTATTTCTTTTACTTCTATACTATCAAGAGAGCCAATATTATATACTTCTACTTTATTTTCCCATCTTTCAATTGTATGAAAAATTGCATCTATGCAGTCATCAATGTACAGATATGATTTTTTCTGTTTTCCATCTCCAAGTATTTCAAGTTTTTCTTTATTAGCTTTTAACTTTTTTATAAAATCATATATAACTCCATGTGTGGATCTAGCTCCAACAACATTTGCAAACCTATAAATTATTGTTTCCATATCAAAAGTATGGCAGTAAGAGCAAATCATTGCCTCACATGCTAATTTTGTTGCTCCATAAAGCGAGATGGGAATAAGAGGAGAATAATTTTCTGGAGTTGGTATTTTTTCAGCATCTCCATATACTGCTGAGGAAGATGTAAATATTATTTTCCTTACTTTTTCTTTTCTCATTCCTTCAAGCAAGTTATAAGTTGCGACTATATTATTTTCAAAAATTGATTTTGTATTCTTCTCTCCAGCCCTTACATCTGGATTGGCTGCAAGATGAAAAACAATTTCACATCCTTTGACAGCTTTTCTTGCAACTCTTTTGCTTAGCAAATCTCCTTTTATAAGCTCTATTTCATTAAGATTTTTCTCAATAAATTCAATTTTTCCAGATGAAAAATTATCAATGCATCTTACCTCATATCCTTTTTTTAACAAATGCTCAACAAGATGGCTCCCTATAAATCCAGCTCCACCTGTAACAAGAACTTTCATGAGAGAAAATAAAATCATTTAAAAATATTTTTCTTTTAAAGTTCCAAGTGAGCGTAAAGAATTTTAAAATTTACACCGCCTTTAAGTCATTCTCATCTGAGCAGGCGCAATGCTCATGTAAAATCATTTTATAATTTTTCCTATTATTGGAATTTTTTCTCCACATTTTTGGCATCTATTATTTTCAATTTTACATTTTATATCATAAAGACTTCTTTTTATAAGCAGTTCATTGCAAGATGGGCAATAGGTATTTTCATAGGGATGAAATGGAACATTTCCAATATAAACATAATTAAGCCCTTCTTCCTTTCCTATTCTATATGCTTTCTCAAGAGTTGCTAAATCTGTCGGCGGCGCATAAAATTTATATGAAGGAAAATAGCGGGTAATATGCCACGGTATATTTTCTCCTAAATTATATATTCTTTTTGCAATTCCTCTTAAAATTTCTTCTCTATCATTTAAGCCATTTATAACTAAAGTTGTTAATTCAATCCATATTCCTTGCTCAATTGCAATTTCTGCATTTCTCCATACAATTTCAACATTTGCATTGCAATATTCTTTAACAACTTTTTCATCTCCTTTTATATCAATGTTCATTGCATCCAGCCCATTCTCTACTAATGCTTTCAATGCTTCCTTGCTCATATAACCATTTGTAACAAAAGTATTGTAATATCCTTCTTTTCTTGCAAGAGAAAAAACATCTATAGCATATTCAAGCATAAGAGTTGGCTCATTGAAAGAAATACTCGTTCCCTGACAATTTTTTTCCTTAACAATTTTTACAAAATCTTCCGGGCTTATATATTCTCCTTTTGCTGTGGGATTTTTGCTTATTTCATAATTCTGGCACCAGTCGCAAGTAAAATTGCATCCAAAGCTTCCAGCTGTTAAAGCAAAGCTACCTGGCCAGAAATGAAAAAGTGGTTTCTTTTCAATAGGATTTACACTTAATGAAGAAATTTCACCGTATTTCAATGTATAAATTTTTCCACCTATATTTTTTCTTGTCTTGCAAAATCCAAAAGAATTTTCATCTATTATGCAATGCCTCTCGCAAATATTGCATATTGCCTTACTATTTTTTCTTTCATAAAGCAAAGATTCTTTAATCACAAATTTATTTCATTTGAGATTTTAAATTTAACTTTCTTAATTTAATATAATTTTGTAAAATAAAATTTAAAAAAATTTAACATTTTTATAAAAATTTAAACTTTTTTTCTCAAACTGGAAAAATTTATATATTAAATTTTATATCGCAATAAAATGAAATACTGGATAAAAGAAGAGTTAAAGCCAACTCATGGAAAAATTTATTTGATAAAAGATAGATGCAAGGGTTGTGGCTTTTGCATAGAATTTTGTCCTAAAAAAGTTCTTGTTGAAAGTGAAGAATTCAATTCAAAAGGATATCATCCTCCAAAACTTGATGAAAGCAAGGATAAATGCATTGCATGTGGCTTTTGTTCTCTTATTTGCCCAGAATTTGCAATTTATATGGAGGAGGAAAATGAAGGCTAAATTTTATAGTGGAAACATTGCATGTGCAGAAGGGGCATTGCATGCTGGTTGCAGATTTTTTGCCGGCTATCCAATCACTCCCTCAACAGAAATAGCTGAACACATGGCATTAAAGCTTCCAAAAATTGGCGGAATTTTTATCCAGATGGAAGATGAAATTGCATCAATAGCAGCTGTGCTCGGTGCCTCATGGGGCGGGGTGAAGGCAATGACCGCAACAAGTGGGCCTGGCTTTAGCTTGATGCAGGAAAATATAGGGCTTGCTGCAATTACAGAAACCCCTTGCGTTATTGTTGATGTTCAGAGAGCTGGACCAAGCACAGGAATGCCAACTTTAGTTGGGCAAGGAGATGTAATGCAGGCGAGATGGGGAAGCCATGGAGATTATGAAGTAATTGCAATCTCACCTTCTACACCTGAGGAATGCTTTTATATGACAATAAGAGCTTTTAATCTCTCTGAAGAATATCGCTGTCCAGTAATTGTTTTAATGGATGAAAGCGTTGGTCATACAAGTGAAAAAATTATAATTGATGAAGAAAAAATTGAAATTTTTGAGAGAGAAAAGCCAAAAAGCAAGCCTTATTTCCCATTTGATGAAAATGCTCCAATGGCATGCTGTGGAGATGGATATGCAGTGCATGTAACTGGATTAACACATGATAAGCGTGGCTATCCAATGGCTACCTCACCAGAAGTTCAGGATTGGCTTGTAAGAAAAATATGCGATAAAATAAGGAATAATGAGCCAAAGATAAGGAGCATAGAAGAATTTATGATTGATGATGCAAAGCTTGCAATTGTTTCATTTGGAAGTCCCGCAAGGAGCTGCAAGGCCGCGATAAAAAAAGCAAGAAAAGAAGGATATAAAGTTGGATTGATAAGGCTTAAAACAATATGGCCATTTCCAGAAGAATATTTTGAAAAAATATCTAGTGAAATAGATAATTTTTTAGTTGTTGAAGTAAATTATGGACAGATAAAGCTTGAAGTGGAAAGATGTGTAAAGAAAAAAGTTCATTTACTGCCAAAAATGGGTGGAGAAATACATAAACCAGAAGAGATATATAAAAAAATAGAGGAGGTATATAATGATTGAAATAAAGGAGCATCCTCTTGATAAATATCTTCGTGCTGATAGAATCCCTCATATATGGTGCCCTGGCTGTGGTTTAGGAAGCATTTTAAACTGCTTCCTTCATGCGATTGAAGAATGCAAGATAGATTTGAATAATTTTGCAATTGTTTCAGGAATTGGTTGTACTGGTAGAGTTGCTGGCTATCTTAATGTTGATTCATATCATACTACACATGGAAGGGCAATTCCTTTTGCAACTGGATTAAAGCTTGCAAATCCAAAAATAAAAGTAGTTGTATTCAGTGGAGATGGTGACTTATTTGCAATTGGAGGAAATCATTTTATACATGCTGCAAGAAGAAATGTTGATATGACTGTTATATGTGTAAATAATTACAATTATGGAATGACTGGTGGTCAGCTTGGTCCTACTACCCCTTTAGGAGCAAAAACAACAACTACTCCTTATGGAAATTTTGAACATCCATTTAATTTATGTAAGGTTGCAGCTGCAAGTGGGGCGGTTTATGTTGCAAGATGGACTGCATTGCATGTTAGGCGACTAAAAGAAAGTATGAAAGAAGCTTTGATGAAGAAAGGTTTCTCCTTTATTGAAGTTATTGCCTCTTGCCCCACAACTTATGGAAGATATAATAAAATGCCAACTGGGTTAGATACAATGAAATATTATAAAGAAAATTCAATTATAATGCATGGAATTGATCCAAGTAAAACAGATATAGATGACAAGATAATTGTTGGAAAATTTGTTGATATAGAGAGAAAAACATTTGATGAATTACTCGAGGAAGTGAGAAAATGAGGAAAGAAATAAAATTCGGTGGATTTGGAGGACAGGGAATAGTGTTGATGGGAAATATAACAGCAAGAGCGGCTGCAATATATGATAATAAATATGCAACCTTTACCCCTTCATATGGACCCGAGGCGCGAGGTGGGGCAGCAAGTTCGAATGTTGTAATAGATGATGAGGAAATTGATTATCCATATGTTACAAATCCAGATATACTTGTTGTGATGAGCCAAGAAGCTTATGAAAGATATGCTCCATTACTTAAAGAGGATGGAATGCTGATAATAGATGAAGATTTAGTTAAATTAAAGAATGGATGCGGTGCAGTAAAGGTGCCAGCAACAAGAATTGCTGAATCTCTTGGAAAAAGAATTGTTGCAAACATAGTTATGCTAGGATTTTTTGTAGGTGTAACAAAAGTTGTTTCTTATGAAGCAATTAAAAAAGCAACTCTTGAAAGTGTGCCAGAAAAATTCATTGAGCTAAATGAAAATGCTTTGATGAAAGGATATGAAAGAGGCATAAAATGCCAAAAAGAATAGGAGTTTTTGTATGCCATTGCGGTGTTAATATTGCTGGAACAGTAGATGTTGCAAAAGTTGTTAAAGAAATTTCAAGCTATCCAGGTGTAGTTTTTGCAACTGATTACCAATATATGTGCTCTGATCCTGGACAAAATTTAATAAAAAAGAAGATTGAAGAAGAGAATCTCGATGGAGTTATTGTTGCAGCCTGCTCGCCAGCGATGCATGAAGAAACTTTCAGAAATGTATGC
>JAWAYL010000043.1:0-8429 GCA_038818725.1 Thermoplasmatota archaeon
AAATATATTGCACCAATGGAAAAGACATAGAATAAAGAAATTAATGGAATATAGAGATGCTAAACCCTTTTGCTATTTCAATTATGAATTTGGTGAAGAAAAAGCCAAAACAAATCTATTTTTTATTCCAAATGAAAAAAGAGGAGATGCTGAAAATAATTTCATGGTTAAAACAAAACTGCTGATTTTATCATAAGATATTTTTTTCTTCCTTTTCATGTCTCTTTTGTACAATTTATGGTATTTTATTAGGGTAGATTACTCAATAACAGCGGAAGAATGGAAAGATTTAATTGAAGATGAATTTATAGCGGGCAAATGCACTGGAATATACTCGACATGATAATTCAATTGAAATTATTTTATTATTCTTTCCTCCTCAGTTACAGGACTATCTTCTGCTTTTATTTTGTAAGATATAGTAAATTTCTGATAAACTTGTGCAATTGTTATTTATTTTGGAGAAAAACAAAAAATTTCCTAAAAATTGTTGTTGTAAATGGCTTACAACATGCGGAAATACTGTGCAATATCGCTAAATTTTTATATAAAAAATAATTTATATTTCCCATGATTATTACTCTAGAAGATTTGGCAATGGCAATAGCATCTCGTGTGGATATAGATTTTGAATCTGCTTTAAAGGACGCAAATTTTGTTATGGATTTATTTGGCTTCGAAGATAGAATAATCGATAATATACTCGAGCCAGAAGATAGACAGTTATTTTATATTCTTGAGGAGGAAGGAATGCTTCTAACTGAAAGAGAGGAAACAACAATTTATGACGGAAGAAGCTGGCGCACTCACTATTGGTGTCTTAATAAAGAGGCAATATTAAAATACAAGGAAAGAGGAAAGAAAAAGAAAGAGGAAAAAGTAGAAGAAGAGGATTATGAAGAAATTTATTCAGAAATACCAGAAGAGCTTTGGTTTAGCAGATAAAATTATAAATCAAGTAAATCCTTTATTATCTCTCTAAAACCATCAAAACCAACAGGACGCGCTATAATTCCTTTTGCGCCCGCCTTTTCCAGTTCTCTTGCCCATTCAGTTCCAAAATAAGCGGTAAATCCATAGACATTTGCTTCTGGATCAATTTTTAGAATTCTCTTTGTTGCTTCAACCCCATCTATGCCAGGCAATTTTAAATCCATTATAACTATGTCAGGTCTTTTTTTATTTTCAAAAAGTTCTCTATATTTTTCAACGCCTTCTTCTCCACTAAATGCCTGATGTATTTCTAATTTTAGAGGAGCAAGATATTCTTTTATTAATTCCTGAATCGGTTCTTCATCTTCTATAACAAGCATTCTAGTCATCTTTTATCTGAATTAAACTTTATATATAAAATTATCTATTTCGGTGGGGCTCTTATAGAGGCAGATACAGATTTACCAACTTAAATTTTATCCAAAAACCAAAATTTTTGTAAATTTTAATTTTAATCTAATCATCGATAAAATTGTTTTAATTTTGGATGTTTAAACCAGATATACTACACTTATAAGATTTTCAGTAACCCCATTTTGCAATTTTGTTAAAGCAACAGCGTGTTGCTTTATAATCTGGAAGTGAAAATTTGTTGGCAATGCCTATTCTACATGCCAAAAAAACATAAATATAATAAAAATATAACATCGATGGAAGATGAAATAAAAATAGGAATTGTTGTATCTGAATTCAATTATGATATAACAATGATGATGCTTGAAAGGGCGAAAGAGCATGCTAATTTTCTTGGAGCAAAAGTTGTTAAGATATTAAAAGTGCCAGGCGTTTTTGAAATACCTCTTGCAATTAAAAGCATTATAGATGATGTAGATGGAGTTGTTGCAATTGGAACAGTTATTCAGGGAGAAACAAAGCATGATGAAGTTGTTATGCACAATGCATGTAGGAAAATAATTGATTTATCTGTAGAATATACCAAACCTGTTGGGCTTGCAATAACTGGACACGGAATTTCAAGATTGCAGGCAGAGGAAAGAATAGATAGAGCAAAAGAAGCAGTTGAAGCAGTTGTTAAGATGTGCAGATTGCTAAAATGTTGAATGGCAAGAGAGCAATAATAACAGGAGCAAGCCGTGGAATAGGAAAAGCAACAGCAATTCTTTTTGCAAAAAATGGAGCAAAAGTTGGGATTAATTATTTAAAAAGCGAAGAAGAGGCAAAAAAAGTTTTAGAAGAAGTAAAAAATATCTCTGATGGAATTTTGCTTAAAGGAGATGTATCAAATTTTAAAGAAGCAAAAAGAGTTGTTGAAAAATTCGTTGATAAATTTGGAGGAATTGATATTTTAGTAAACAATGCTGGAATATATAAAAGAAAAAAATTTAAAGAATTAAGCGAAGAGGAATGGGATGAAACAATAAAAAATAACTTAAAATCATCTTTCAACATTTGCAAATGCTGCTTGCCTTATATGAAAAAAGGAAAAATAATCTTCATTTCTTCCCAGCTTGCATTAAGGGGTTCTTCTCATGGAGCACATTATTCTGCTTCAAAATCTGCAATGCTTGGGCTTATGAAAAGTTTGGCGATAGAACTTGCTCCAGATATAAATGTAAATGCAATTGCTCCTGGAATAATAGATACAGATATAATAGCAAACTACAGTGAAGAAGAAAAGAGGATAAAAGCAAATGAAATACCTCTCAAAAGAATTGGCTTGCCACAAGATATTGCGAATGTTTGCCTTTTCCTTGCGAGCGATTTGGCTAGCTATATAACTGGAGAGACAATAAATGTGAATGGAGGGCTTTATATAAGATGAAGCAGGATAAAATTTCTGGAGCAAAGAATAAAAAATATCTTGAGAAAAAAGATATTTTTGGTAAATGCCTATCTTTTACCTTATAGCAGAAGTTTTTTTTGCATTTTATTTATAATCTCCACTACATATGGAATTGATAAGTTTTCTTCTTCAGAATGTTTATGTTCATATGCTGGATTGGTTCCATCTACTCATCAATCTGAGAATATATGCACACAAGGTAGAAGGATGAATTCGCTTTTTCTGCAAGGGCTTGATTGAAGTTTTGGAACTAATTCTAATTTGTTGTAGCATGTTCATCCCCTCCTGAAAAAGAATTAGTTGCTTAATTTAATCAAAAAAAAATAATTTATATAGAAAAAACATTTAATTTGTGGACTATAAGAGCATTGGATTTAAAGCTGGGCTTGAAATTCATCAGCAAATTGATACTCATAAACTTTTTTGCTCTTGTCCTTCAGAGCTTAGTGAAAATTTTGAAGGAAATTTTTCTCGGAGGTTAAAAGCCACTAAATCAGAAATTGGAAAGCTTGACAGGGCAGCAATAGAGGAGGAAAAAAGAGGAAGAAAATTTATATACCATATTTCTCCTTCTTCCTGCCTTGTGGAGGCGGATGAGGAGCCGCCCCATGAAGTTAATCCACATGCGATTGATTTTGCAATAGCTATTGCTCTTTTGTTTGGCGCCCATATTTTTGATGAGATACATTTTATGAGAAAAGTTGTTATAGATGGATCAAATACTACGGGTTTCCAGCGCACCGCTCTTATTGCAATAGATGGAAAAATAGATGATGTTGCCATCGAAACAATATGTATAGAGGAAGATGCGGCTCGAAAAATAGAGGAAAATGAGAAAGAAGTTAAATATTCTTTGGATAGGCTTGGCATCCCTCTAATAGAAATTGCAACATCTCCCACAATTTCGTCTCCTTTAAAAGCGAGGGAAATCGCTGAAAAAATAGGTCTAATCCTTAGAGCAACTAAAAAAGTAAAGCGTGGAATCGGGACAATAAGGCAGGACTTAAATGTTTCAATTGAAGGAGGAGCAAGAGTTGAAATAAAAGGAGTTCAAGAATTAAATGATATTCCAAAAATACTAGAAAATGAAGTTAAAAGGCAGATTGAATTAATTGAAGTGAGCAAGCGTTTGAAGGGAAAGGAAATAAATTTTGAAATAAAAGATGTAACAAAAATTTTTGAAAATACTTCTTCAAAGTTTATAAAAAAAGTAATTGAAGGTGGGGGAGTTATAAAGGCAATAAAGCTTGCAAATTTTAGAGGAATTTTATCTGGATTAATATATAAGGAGCATCGACTTGGAAAAGAGCTTGCGATGCATGCAAAAATAAATGGTGGAGGAATAATTCATTCAGATGAACTTCCAAATTATGGAATAAGTGAGGGAGAGGTTTTAAGGATAAGAGAAGAGCTAAAATGTAATGAGCAAGATGCTTTTGTTATATCAGCAGGAAAAGATGAAATTGTTGAAAGATGCCTTAAGGCAGTTTATGAAAGAGCAATAAAAGCAAAAGAAGGAGTGCTCGAAGAAGTAAGAAGGGCTTTACCTGATGGGACAAGTGAATATATGCGCCCCCTGCCTGGAGCGGAAAGAATGTATCCAGAAACAGATGTAAAGCCGATTAGAATAAGTAAAGAAAAAATTGAAAGAATAAGAAAAAGCTTGCCAGAATTGCCAGATAAAAAAATTGAAAGAATAGCAAATTACTATAAGCTAACAAAAGAAGAAGCATCGCAAATAGTTATGCTTGAAAAAGATGAAATATTTGAAGAAATTGCAAAAAAATTTGGGCACGAAAAGATTGTTTCAAGAATATTGCTTAATATAATTCCTCAAATCGAGAAAGAAGGATATGAAGTGGATAAAAGAATGATTGAAATTGTTTTAGCTGGATTAAAGGAAAAAAAATATTCAAAAGAAGGAGTAGAAAAATTGCTTGCTTATTTAGCAAAAAATAAAGATGCAAATCTTGAAGATGCAATAAAAGCATGTAAGCTTGCTTATTTAAGTGATGAGGAGATTAGAGAATTCGTAAAAAAAGTTTTAAATGAGAGAATAGAATTTGTTAAAGAAAAAGGAAATGATGCAATTCAGCCAATTATGGGCTTGCTAATGAAGGAATTGCGAGGCAAGGCAGATGGAGCAATGATATATAAAATACTAAAAGAAGAGATGGAAAAATTAAAAACTGCCTGATTTTGGTTTATTAAAAAACAATTTACATATTGGTGAGAAAAATGAGAAGAAAGAACAGAAACCTCTATTGCAATGCAACGCCTGATTTGCAAATTTATTACCTAAATCATATGTTCCTTCAAAAGAGAATTTATGTAGGTAAAGAAGAAGCATAGTTGAAGAAAGGAAAAAATGGTTAAAATCTCTTGGAATAAATAAATAGGATGCTATCTTCTATAGAAATTCAGGATGAAAAGATAAAGGAAATTGAACATATGCTGGATTGGTTCCATCTACTCATCAATCTGCTAAACAGCACCCACTTGCACAATAAAAAGCGAATTAATTAAATAAAGAAAAAAATAATTAAATTGATGGCTGTTGCAATATCCCCAGGAAAGATAATTCTTTTTGGTGAGCATGGGGTTGTTTATGGCAAACCATGCTTGTCTGTTGCAATATCTCTCAAAGTTGCGGTGAGTATTGAAGAAAGCAATTCAACAAGAATAAATAATGAGCCATTGGATGAAAGAAAGCATGCATATATATCAAAAGCCATAGAAAAATTATGGAAAGGAGGAAATGTTTCAATTTCAACTTTCTCCCAAATTCCGTCCGCCAGTGGGCTTGGTTCTTCATCAGCATTAACAACCGCATGTGTTGCATCTCTTCTTTCAATGAGCAAAAATTTTAGCATTTCTGAAGTTGCAAGAAAGAGTTTTGAGATAGAATATGAAGTTCAGAAAATAGCCAGCCCAAACGATACTTCTATATGTGCAAGAGGGGGAGCAATTTTTGTTTCTTATAAAAAGGAGGAAAATTTTTTATGGGAAATAGAAAAAGGAGAGAGAAAATGGTATATTCATTCTGTATCCGCCCCTCAGATGAATTTTGTTATTGCAACCACAGGTATAAAATCAAAAACTCCCCTGCTAATTAGGAAAGTAGAGAAATTTGTTAAGCAGTCATCCTTTGCAAAAGAATTGATGGAAGAACTTGAAGGAATAGTAACAGAAGGAAAAAAAGCTCTAGAAAAAAATGATCGTGTAAAGCTTGGCGAACTCATGGACAAAAATCAAAAAATTCTTCATACAATGGGAGCAAGCTCAAAAGAAATTGAAAAGCTAATATATGCTGCAAAGCTGGCTGGCGCATATGGCGCAAAACTCACGGGCGCGGGCGGGGGCGGGAGCATAATAGCAATTTGTGATGAGCCAGAAAAGATTGTTAGAGATATAAAGAAAAGAGGGGGGAATGCGTTTGTTGTATCTGTGGAAATGGAAGGAGTAAAAGTGTGGAATTAGAAAAAACTTTTATAAATGGTTTTGTTTATCATCATGGCAAATTTCCCAGAAGCAGAAGCAAGGTTGCTAAACAAGCTTATATGCATGAAATGCAATGCAAAAAATCCTTTAAGAGCGGAGAGATGCAGAAGGTGTGGCTCAACTCGTTTGAGACCAAAATCTAAAGAAAGAGGAAAAGGCGCTGCTGCAGGCGGAAAGGCATAGCAATAAATTTAATATATTCTCTTTTTATCCTTATGGAAGTTATCTTTCCTTATGGAAAAAGCAAGCTTGGAATTGATATTCCTGAAAAGAATATTCTTGAAATTGTTGAGGCAAATGAAATAAGCATAAAAAATGAAGAAGAGATAATAGAAAATGCAATTGATAGAGAAAAGCTTAAAAAATTTAAGGGGAAAATAGCGATTGTTGTTGATGATAAAACACGCCCCTGTCCAACAAAAAAAATTCTTCCATATATAAGTGAGGAACTTAAAGGAGAAATAAAAATAATTTTTGCAACTGGCACACATGAACCAGTAAATGAAAAAGAAGCTTTTGATTTGCTCGGAAAAGCAGCGGAAGAATATGAATGGATAAGTCATAGTCAAAATGCTGAATTTGTTGATTTAGGAAAAACAAAATTTGGCACTCCATTATTTTTAAATTCTGAATTTATGAAAGCAGATGTGAAAATTTTGCTTGGAGACATAGAATATCACTATTTTGCTGGATATGGAGGAGGAAGGAAAAGTGTTTTGCCAGGTGTTGCTTCTGAGAAAACAATTGAAATAAATCATCAAAGAATGTTTCATGAAAATTCAAGGTTTGGTATTCTTGATGGAAATCCTGTCAGCGACGATATGGAAAATGCAGCAGACATTGCAGGCATTGATTTATGTTTCAATGTAGTGATGAACAGCAGGCATGAAATAGTAGGAGCATTTTCTGGGGAGCATAAAAAAGTTTTGAGAGAAGGCGCAAAGCTGGTCGATAAAATGTATAAGGTAGAAGTTAGCCAGATGGCAGACGCTGCCATAATTGCAGCAGATGGCTACCCACATGACATAAATCTTTATCAGGCAATGAAGGCAATTCAAACTGTTGTAGGCGTAGTTAAGGAAGGAGGGAGTATATTTTTAATAGCTGAATGTAGCGAAGCCCATGGAAGCAAGAAATTTTATGATGAAATTGGAAAATATAAAAATAGCAATGAAGTTAAAGAAGATTTACTAAAAAAATTTATAATGGGAAAACATAAGGTTTATTATATGCTTAAAGCATGTGAGAAATTCAAAATTTATATGGTAACGAAAATGAGCGAAGAAATGGTTTCTCATTTTAGAATGAAAAAAATAGAGGAAAATGAAATAATGGGACAAATACATAAAAATCATGGAAGAGATGCAAAAATTATTGCCTCTCCAAATGCTTCAACAACACTCGTCACGCTAACAGTATTTCCGAAAGTGAAAATTTAGAAAAAAATATTAATCGAGGAAAAATCTTGTTTTATTAAATCAATTTTGATTTTATAGAACAATTTTGCTAACAGTTAGCTTTATAAAAAAACAATTTACATATTGGTGATAAAAATGAGAAGAAAAATGTTATTTGCAATATTTATTGCTGGAATATTATTAAGCATTTTTCCAGCAAATGCTGAAAGTAATTATGGCGAAACAAACATAGATGAGGCATCAAGCAGTGAAACAATTATACCAGACGAAGGAGGTCATTTACCAAATATACCTTCTAATCCTTCTCCACCAAATAATGCGGTTAATGTTGCTATAGATGTAACTTTATCTTGGAGTGGAGGAGATGAAGACGGAGATATAATTATTTATGATATTTATTTTGAAGAAAATGATTCTACGCCTGATATAAAAATTGCATCTACAACGGAAACAAGCTATCATTTAAGCAATTTAAAATATTCAACAACTTATTATTGGAGAATAGGAGCAAAAGACAAGGATGGAGCTGTTCTTAGCCCAGTTTGGAAATTTACAACCCAAGGAATAGAAATAATAAAAGTAGCAATATTGAAACCTTATTTTGGTGAAGAGTTGGGAATGGCATCTTACCAAATGAGGGAGATTTTGAATTACAGCTGGAGTACTTCAAATAAAACATATAAATTTTCATGCGATATTTTATCCTATTCAGA
>JAWAYL010000044.1:0-8316 GCA_038818725.1 Thermoplasmatota archaeon
AGAGAGCACCAAAAAAGTATAATCTGATTGATTTAAAAGCAGGCTTATCAAATGTTGAAGTAAGAGGAAAAATTGTTGAAATAGAAGAAAGAGAGGTGAATATTGCAGATGAAATGAGAAAAATTTTCTCTGGAATAATTGAAGATGAAACAGCTAGAATAAGATTCACTTCATGGAAAGATTTTTCGCTTGAAAAAGAAAAGGTTTATAGAATAAAAGGAGCGTATGTAAGGAGTTGGAGAGGTGCCCCACAACTTATTTTTGATGAAAACTCTGATGTTGAAAAGCTTGATGAAGAAATTTTCAGGGAGAGAAAAGTTATCCCAATATACAAGGTTGTGGAGGCAGGCGGCGGCATAGATTTGCTGGTTGAGGGAACAATTCTTGAATTGAGGAAGGATTCTGGAATAATTTTTAGATGCCCTAAGTGTAATAGGAGAATAAGAGAAGGCGTATGTGAGGAGGATGGAAATGTAGATGCAGTTCCTGATTTAAGGATAAGAGCTCTTGTTGATGATGGCACTGGAGCAATCGATGTAATATTTAATAGAGAGCTATCAGAGAAAATTTTGAATAGGAAAATGAGTGAATATCTATCAATAGCAAAAGAGGCAATGGATTACGATATTGTTATTGAAGATATAGAGGATAAGCTTATTGCGCATCCTGTAAGAGTGTATGGTGATTCAATTCAGAGTGATTTTATAGTTACAATATTTGCAAGAGATGCGGAAATAATAAGCATAGATGCGGAAAAGGAAGCAAATGAACTTTTAGCAAGTATGGGTGATTAAAATGAGGGAACCAGCATGGAGAATATTTGCAGCTGAATATAATGATTCAATGCATGTTTCTGAAAGTAAGGGAGAAAAATCTCCTAAATATGTAATAACTCCTTTAGGGGCAAAAGTTAACAGACTATACATTGTTGGCGTTCTAACGGACGTTGAAGAAATAGGAGGAGAGGGAATAAGAAGAAAAGCAAGAATATCTGACCCAACTGGCTCACACATAGTATATGCTGAAACATTTAAACCAGAGGTAGCAAGCATACTTGCTGATATGCCAATTCCCTCCTTTGTTGCAATTGTAGGGAAGGCACGCATTTATGAGCCAGAAGAAGGAGTGCTATATGTTTCTGCGAGAGCAGAAATTGCTAAAGAAGTAAGTGAAGAAATAAGAAAATATTGGATTCTTGAAGCATGCAAAAATACCGCATTAAGAATAGATGCAATGAAGGAAGCAATGAATATGAAAAATCCAACTGTTGCAAATTTAGTTGAAATTGGTTATCCAGCTTTAATTGCAGAAGGAGTTGTGGAAGCGGTTAAATTATATAAAGAAATAGATATAGAGCACTATGAAATACTCATAAAGGAAGCACTTTCCTTTATAACATCAAAAAAAGTAGATATAAAAAAGAATATTGAAGAGGAGGGAAAAATACTGAAAATAATTGAGGAATTGCAAGGCAATGAAGGCGTTGAGTGGGAAAAGGTTGTTGAGGAGGGAATAAAAAAGGGGTTAGAAAAGGAAAATGTCGAGGAAATAATATATTCGCTTATGGAAAAAGGATTAATATATGAGCCACAACTTGGAAAACTGAAAATGGTTTAAAAATAGAAAAATTAATAAGTAAAAATTATATTATCTCTAATGCCAATCGGGTTTGTGCTTATCTCCACTGCACCAGCAAAAGAGCATCAGGTTTATAATGAGCTTTTAAAATTAAAAGAGATAGTTGAGCTACATCCACTATTTGGAGAATATGATTTGATTGCAAAAATAGATGCAAAGGACTTGGAAGAGTTAGGAAAAATTGTTGTGGAAAAAATAAGAAAAATAGATGGAGTAACTGATACAAAAACCCTAACTGGCACAAAATTTTGAGGTGAAAAAATGAGTGATATTATGGGTTTGTTTTTTAGTATGCTTCTTTTAGTGTTTGCAGTTGGAACAATAATAGGAGGACTATTTACAATATACTTTGGCTCAGGAAGGAGCAGGGCAATAGGAGGATTGCTGCTTATAATAGGCATTATCGTTGCATTAATATTTTACAATTACAGTGGCGGCGAAATATGGGGAAATAGTGCATGGAGCTGGGAGATAGTAAAGAAAGGGATTGCCTCACTTATAGGAGGAATTGTTGGAGCAATTGTTGCAATTGGAGTATTTCTTGCAGGGATAATGAAGGCGTAATGGAGCTAAAAGAAGCTATTGAAAAAAGGCGCTCAATAAGAAAATTTTCTGATAAAAAATTTGATATAAATAAGTTAATTAATCTCCTTTATCTTGCAAATCTTGCTCCATCCGCTGGCAATTTGCAGGCGAGGGAATTTATAATTGTTGATAAAAAAGAAATTAAAGAAAAGATAGCAAGTGCTGCATTTCATCAAGATTTTATTTCAGATGCGCCCTTTATTGTTGTTTTTTGTGCAAATGAAAGAAGGATTTTGCCTTATGGAAAAAGAGGGAAACTGTATTGCATAGAAGATACATGTGCATCTGTTGAGAATTTTCTGCTTGCCGCATGTGATGAGGGCTTGGCTACATGCTGGATAGGAGCATTTGATGAAGATAAAATTTCAGAAATATTGAACTTGCCACCATATATAAAGCCAATTGCAATTGTTCCAGTGGGCTATGCTGATGAGAAACCAGAAGAGAAAGAATTAAGGAAAATAGATGAAATGATACATTATAATGGCTGGAGCCATAGTCCAACATAACCACATGAAAGGCATTTATAGGCATCTACTTCCTTTATCCATTCAGGGATTTTAATAAAGGGAATTGATGGAAAGTCCTTTCCAGATGCAATTTTTTCCATATTTCCATTGCATGCAGGACATTTTATCTCGCCATCAAATTCTTTTTTTAAGTATCTTTCTGCGAGTTCAACATAAATCGATGAATTTTTTCTTATCTCTTCAATAAGCTTTTCATCTTCTCTTATTATTTTAGCAGGCACCCCAGCAACTAAGCTATTTGGTGAAATAACTGTATCTGGCAAAACAACAGCATTTGCCGCAACTATACTTCCTTTACCTATTTTTGAGCCATCCAAAATTGTTGAATTTATTCCAATTATGCAGTCATCTTCTATGGTCGCGCCATGAACAATTGCTCCGTGTCCAACTGAAACATTTTTCCCTATCTTTACAGGATTTTCTTTTGAACAATGGATTATGCAGCAATCTTGGATATTGCTTCCGTCTCCTATCTCTATTTTATTTAAATCAGCTCTTAAAACAGCATTATGCCATATACTGCATCTCTCTCCTATATAAACATCTCCTATAATTTTTGCATTTCTTGCTATAAATGTATTTTTTCCAAATTTCATGCATGAAATTAATTTTAAATTTAATAAGCTTTGCAAAAAATTTATTAATTGAAATTGATAAAAAAAGATGAGTGTAATAGTTTATAGATATGGTCATAGATTAGCAAGAGATAAAAGGATTACAACCCATGTTGCTCTTGCCGCCCGCGCCTTCGGGGCGGACGGAATTTTTATAGATAGAAAGGATGAGGAAATAGAAAAAAGGATAAGGAAGGTTATTGAAAGATTTGGAGGGAATTTTTTTATTGAAAGTGGAGTGAGCTGGAAGGAATTTATTAAGGGATGGAAGGGGAAAATAGTTCATTTGACTATGTATGGAGAAAGAGTTGAAGATGTAATAGAGGAAATTAGAAAGCATGATAATATTCTTATAATTGTGGGTTCTGAAAAAGTGCCTGGTGAATTTTATGAAATAGCTGACTATAATGTCGCAATAGGAAATCAACCTCATTCGGAAGTTTCATCACTTGCAATTTTTCTCCATATGCTTAATAAAGGAGAATGGATGAATAAAAAATTTGATGGAATAGTGGAAATAATCCCGAATAAAAAAGGAAAAAAATTGTCATATAATTATTTAAAAATTCTTGAAAAGGAAGGATGTAGCAAGGAAGTTATAGAACACTGTAAAAAAGTTAGGAATTTAGCAATTAAAATTGCCGAAAAAATAATTGAAAATGGAATAAAATTAGACAAGCAAGCAATTGAAGCAGGAGCAATTCTCCACGATGTTGGCAGAGCTAAAAGAAATGATTTAATGCATATTATTGAAGGAGTAAAAATTGCAAAAAAATATGGTTTCCCAGAAAAAGTGATATCAATAATAGAAAGGCACGCTGGCTCTGGAATTGATGAAGAAGATGCGGAAAAGCTTGGTTTACCAAAAAAAGATTATAATCCAAAAAGTTTGGAAGAAGAAATTGTTTCTCACGCAGATAATCTTACTTCAAATGGCTATAGAAGCATTGAAGAAGCTATAAATGAGTTTAAAAAATTTGGAGAAAAGCAGTTAAGAAAACTAATAGCAACTCACAAAAAATTAAGTAAGCTGGCTGGTATAGATATTAATAAAATTGTTGAGGAGCTAAGAGCTTCTAAATGAGATAAAATCTCTTATAATTCTCGCCGCAAGTAAAGATGTTCTTCCATCATCATATGGGGGACATACTTCAACAACATCCATCGCAATTACTTTTTTTGAAATAATTTTTATAAAATCAAAAATTTCATAACCAAGCCCAAATGGCTCAGGATTGCTTACACCTGGTGCAAAACAGGGATCAAAAACATCCATGTCAATGCTTAAAAAAATTTTATCAAATTTAATTTCTTCAGCTTTCTCTGCCATAAATTCCCATGCATAAAAATGTTTAAAGCCAAGTTTTTTTGCTTCCTCCATTTCTTCCTTAGATGCAGATCTTATTCCAAAAGATACTATGTTCTCTTTCTCAACTTTCTCAAAAATCCTTCGGGCGGCGCACGCATGGCTGTTTTTATCGCCTAGATATTCATCCCTAAAGTCAAGATGAGCATCTAAAATAACGACGCTAACATCTTCTGGCAGAATAAATGGTGAAATTGAATGAGCCCCTCCAATTATAATTGGAATCTTTTCTTCAGATATTGCTTTATTTACAAAATTTTTTCCTTCTAAAAGGGTAAAATTTCCTGCATCATTTATTTTTGCTTTGCTTAAATCAAAATTATTCCTTAAATCGTAGCTTTCATAGTTCCAGCTTTCATATCTTATATGCTCTGGAGCAAATGAAGCTCCTTTTCTGAAAGACATTTCAGCATCTTCATATGGTATGCCAGCAATAACAAATTTTGCATCTTCGTAGCTTTCTTCCGCGTCTGCAAACTTCATACTCTTGTTATTTTTCTCTTTCCCATTGCTTGTAGATATTCTATTTCTTTTCCTTCCTCTATTTTTCCTTTGAATTCTTCTGGTATATCCATATCAAATGTTTCGTATGTTTCCATATCCATCAGCTGCACTTTATCTCCTCTTACAGAGATAACCTGTGCAGTTTTTTTCTCAATTATTGGTATAGCAACTTTATGTTTAACAGGATATATTACACTTCTCTTTTGGTTATCAAATATACCAATTGCATCTATCCTTGCTTTTGCTTCTCCATGTTTCCCTGGTTTTGAAGTTGCTATGCTTAAAATTTTGCATGGTTCATCATCAATAATTATATACCTATTCTCTTTAAGCTCTCTTACTTCAGCCATTTCCTTCATCTTTACACCAAAAAGAAATATAAAAACTAATAGATAAGATTTTGCATTAGCACAGTAGTTTCGAATGTGAATTAAATTTGCCAATCTGATTTTTAAAAGTCAGGTTTGGTTTGCAATTTTATATTTCAATATTCATAAAATTGTTGCTAAAAATTTAGAATTTTATAGCAAAAATTGGATTAAAAGCATATTTTTGCAAAAAATAAACCTAATTTAAACTAACCAGCAAATGCATTAAAACAGAGAAAAGCATATACTATCCAGCATCTATTTTCTGAAATAATGTTGCAAATAACTTTGATGTCAGTATATGCTTTGGAATTTTTATACCAAATCTTAAAATGCATAAAATAATATCGAGCAATATCCACAAATTGTACATCAAAACTGAAAACATGAAATAGAAGAATCTGATGTAATAGTTCTTCGATGTTGTTTTTGGTCTGAATGAATGCTTCTTTACCCTATAACTTGTTTCAATTCCCCATCTCTTGCTATATTGCCTAAAAACTTTATCTGCTAAATCAACATCATTTTCATCCCACTCTTCATTGCTTGCAAACGCATATTTTTGATTATTTTCTTCTATAATTAAAACATTTATTGATACTCCTCTCATTGAAAAATTTTTAATTACGGAAGGAGCTGAAGATATTTTCAGCAAACCTCTTATAGTAGAAATAGAAGTGCATGGCATGAGAAAATTAACCTTATACTTGTTTAATGTCTTAATACATTCTGTGGTAAAAAATCCTCTGTCCAGATATACTTTCCTTATTTTTATCCTCCTTTTTGCATAATCGATTAATCTTGCTAAAATATCTTCCTTCTTATCCAAAGGACTAACTGGTAAAGCAAGTAATGTAAATCTGCTATCTCCTTCCACGATGTTTATTGTCGCAAATTTGTAGCAAGCATCTGTCCCGTTTTTAGGTTGTGTTCCCACTACCATAGGAGCGGTTTTATCTCCGTAGAAAAGCCAGTCAGTAAAATCTATTGCAACATCATATTTTCTATAAGGATTAAAAATATTTTCTTTTCTTGCCATCTCCCAAATGTTTTCATAAATAATGAAAAACATCCTTTGCAAATCATAAAAATCATTATAATTTTTTAAGTGATAAAGCAAGGTATCAGCGTTTGGAACTTTTCTTCTTCCCGATTTTAATGTTTTTGAGCCATTCTCAGCAAAATCCTGTGTCAATGCCATATGAATTAATAAATCAAGAAAATCACCTTTTTTATAGATGCAATTACCTTTAAGATTTAAATCCAAAAAAGGCATTATTCTCTTTTTTAGCAACTTTGATAATTCTCTCATTTTCTTACTTCTTTCTATATAAAATGCACTTTTACTTATCTTTCTCTTTGGTTTTCCTAAAGGTTCAATGTTTAAATCTATCGAAAACTTATTAGATATTTCATTAATTTTTCTTGCAATATAATCAATCATTGCTTTTGCTCTATCATCCAAAATATGATTAATGAAATGACCAATTGTTCTCCTATCTGGAATTTGATTAAATCCCAATTTCTTTGCCTCTCTTTTATGAGTCTGTAAATATCGAATTAACTCTGTTTTCTTTAGATTCTTTAATTTCATTAGAAGAGTTGCTTTTAATAAGCTATCTTGTGAATATTTTATTCTTCTGTAATTCTTTCCTTTTAACAGATTAAAATCAACTTGATCTATAACATCAACAATTTCTATTTTATTTCCTCTTAAAGATTTGAAAATGGAATAAATATTGTTATTTATCTTCCTCTTTATTTTTGCATCTAGCGAAGCGATATGCTTATTAATTCCGATTTTATTATTTCTTGAGGACATGAGTTCCTCCCGTCACAGGTTGGGGATAAGGAAGCCTGTGGCGGTATTACACTTAAATATGTTTTTACTCATTTCTACATTTATGTATTAATTATGGGTATATAAATTTTTGTAGAAAAACTTATATACTCAAATACTCATTTTAAATTTATGGGAAGAATAAATTTAATAGTCCCAGATGAGTTTGAAAAAAGATTTAGAGAAGAGGTGTTCAAAAGGAAAGGAATGAAAAGAGGTAATTTAACAGATGCAATAATAGAGGCAATGGAGCTATGGATGAAACAACCCAATATTTTAGATTTAAAAAAGATAGCTTTGAGTGAGGATGCACTTATTTCAGAAAAAGAAAAAAGTATAGATGCATTGGCGGAATTAGGCGATATAGCTATTGGTCCTCTCATAGAGATTGCAATTGATGAAAATGTTTTACCTTCCGTAAAGGAAAGAGCTATAAAAAGGATAAAGAACTTAATTGGAAAAGAAAAGATAAATTCTCTTCAAGAAATGTTGGTTAGGATTTAGTAGTTAAAGTTTTGGAAATAGATAATAGTTTATTAACAAACTCATCTATAACTTTCTCACTAATTGTAATTGCTCCAATATCATTTCCTTGTTTTCTTTCCTTTATTCTAATAACTGGCATACCATATGGATTTATTATTGTATCAATAAGTAAAACATGGTCGTCAGATAAAAACACTTTATCTTGTTGAATTTTTTCGCCATTCCATCTGTATAAATTAAAACCTCTATAATGTTCAATATGCACTTCTCCAGTAGATACAAGAATATCTAAATGTCTTTTAACAGTAGAAAAAGGTAGTCCTGTTGCTTCTTTTATTTCTGTTAAAGTCATCGGATTTTTCGATGACGCCAACACCATCTTTAT
>JAWAYL010000045.1:0-8298 GCA_038818725.1 Thermoplasmatota archaeon
GAGCAATGGTTGAATATAAGGCAACTGCTGAAGGAGAAGGAAGAGATGCAGCAATTGAATATTTTGAGAAAAATTATAAGGAAAATTTAAGCTTAGAAGAAGCAATAGAAATGGGAATTGAGGCAATAAAAAGTTCAAAAGAAGATAAAAAAATAGAAACAGAGATAGGAATAATAGATAAAAAGGGTTTCAGAAAAATAAATAAAAAAATATAGAGGGAAAAGATTTTTTTAGTCTTTGCCTATGTCCCAGATTGCTTTTATTGCTAGCAAGCCCGCTAATGGTGCAATGAAAATTCCAAGAGCTGTAACTATGCCTGTAAGGTAGCTTCCGACCCATTTTATTCCCTGGAATACATTTGTTCCACTTATTGCAACTATTATTACTGTTGCTATTAAAAATGTTGGAAGTTCTTCTTTTGTTATAGTTCCCATTCCCAATATGCCAAGTATTCCTGCTATCAAGCCAATTAGTCCGAGAATCATTGCAAGGTATGCGTATTGGTTGCTTGTAAGATCTAATCTGCCGGAGTAGTATGCTCCGTATATCAGTCCAAAGATTATCGCTAGCACTATACCTATCAGAAACACCATACTGCTTAATTTTGCCCTCCCTTTTTCTGCCATTTTTATCCCCTTTAGTAATTTATCTTTCCTTTATAAGGATATCGATTTTTTTCAAGATTTAATGCTTTTTCTTAAAAGAAGGGAATTTCCAACAACTGCTATATCTGATGAAACCATAGCCATTGCAGAAAATTCTGGGCGAAGAACAAAACCAAGAGGATAAAGCAATCCACAAGCTACAGGAATTGCAAGAAGATTGTAAAAAAATGCCAAAAATAAATTCTGCTTTATTTTTGAAAAAGTTGCTTTCGATATGTTCAATGCCTCTACAACATCCATCAAATTATCTCTAACAATTATTATGCCACCCGCCTCCTTTGAAATGTCGCTTCCGCCACCCATGGCTATGCCAATGTCTGCTCTACTGAGCATTGGCGCATCATTTATTCCATCTCCAACAGCTGCAACGACTTTTCCCTTCTTCTGCAGATTTATTATCTCCTTATCCTTTTCATGGGGCCTAACTTCTGCTATAATTTTTTTTATGCCAAGCTTTTTACCTATTGCTTCTGCTGTTTTTTTATTATCTCCAGTAATCATAAAAATTTCATATTTCTCGAGCTTTTTAATTGTTTCAATTGCTCCTTCTTTGATTTCATCCTCGAGTGCAATTGCTCCTATTGATTCATCATAATAAACAAGAACAACTATTTTTCCTTCTTCTTCAAATTCCTCTCCAATTCTGCTATTTATTAATTCTCTGTTTCCTAGCATTGCTTTTTTTCCATTTATTTTTCCTACAATTCCTTTCCCAGCTATTTCTGAAAATTCATCAACTTCAAGAAGTTGAATCTTCCTTTTCTTTGCTTCGTTGAAAATCGCCAAAGCAATTGGATGATTTGATTTTGCTGCCAAACTAGCTGCAATTTGCATCACATCTCCAATTACATCAGTTACCTTTGCCATTCCTTTTGTAAGTGTTCCTGTTTTATCAAAAACAAAAGTATCAACTTCAACAAATTTCTCCAGATATTCACCTCCCTTAATTAAAATACCTCTCTCTGCCGCCTTGCTTATTCCAACAAGTATTGCGGTAGGCGTAGCAATGCCTAAGGCACAGGGACAAGCTATTACAAGAACAGATATAGAAATAGTAAGAGCAAATGAAAAAGGCATGTTTTTGATAAAATACCAGAAAATAAAGGAAATTAAAGAGACTAAAATAACTGATGGAACAAAATAATTTGTAATTTTATCAGCAAGCTTTTGTATTCTTGCTTTTGATGCTTGAGCTTCTTCAACCAAGTTTATTATTTGATAAAGAAAAGTTTCCTTTCCAACTCTTTTTGCTTTAAATTTAAAAAATCCATTTTTATTTATTGTACCAGCAAAAACCTCATCACCCTCTTTCTTATCAACAGGGATTGATTCGCCAGTTATAGTTGATTCATCTACTGTGGCAAATCCTTCAATAACAACTCCATCAACAGGAATTTTTTCTCCGCTTCTTACAATCACAATATCATCTTTTTCTATTTCATCAGCTGATATTTCTTTTTCTTTTCCATTCCTAAAAACTCTTGCTTTTTTGGGCTTTAATTCCATCAGCTTTTTTATTGTTTCCCCTACTTTTTCCTTTGCCCTATCTTCAAGAGTTAAACCAATTGTAACCGTTGTTAATATTACTGAAGAAGCTTCATAAAAAACCATTCCATCATAGAAAAATGTTGAAATAGCTGAATAAAGATATGCAGATGTAGTGCTTATGGAAACAAGAGTATTTAAATCAGCAATTTTTTGCTTGATTGAAAAATATGCTCCTCTGTAAAAAGGATAGCCTATTAAAATCTGCAATGGTGTGGCAAGAAAAAAGAGAAATACATTCAATTCTTTCCTGTAAAAAAACAATGAAATTATTAAAATGGGAATTGTAAGAATAAGAGAAAAAATAACTCTCCATAAAGATTTTTTGTTTTCTTCCACTTCATATCCAGCCTCTTTTATAAATTCTCTTAATTTTTTTTCATTTAATCTTTCATCATATTCAATAAATGCCTTTCCAAGTGAAAAATTCACATCCACAAATATAATTCCTTCTTTACTTTTCAAATATTTTTCTATAGCTTTTGCGCATCCTTCACAATGCATCCCTTTAATTTTTAAACTTGTTTTCATGAATATGGGCTAGGCCGGATTCGAACCGGCGACCTTTGCCTCGTAAGGGCAACGTCATAACCTCTAGACCACTAGCCCTAAAAAGAAAAAGGAAAGGGATTTTAAAAATTTATGCTCAAAAAGTTTTAAAATAAAAAATTTATTAAAGTTTAGTCGGGGTGGCTCAGCCTGGTAAGAGCGCCTGACTCATAAGCTCAAACTCCTGGGAAATCAGGAGGCCGCGGGTTCAAACCCCGCCCCCGACATTAAAATACTATTAAAAATCGAGGGGAGTAAGGTGCTAAAATAGTACAAAATTAGTTAATGGAGGCGTACTAAGCACCTTTTCCTCCCCAAAATAAAGAGTTTGGCATATATGAATTTTTCTAATGCCAGATTTTAAAGATTTTTCCCACAGATTATGCAATTTTTAACTCTTATGGAACAACTTCTGTGATATATAGCCCCGCAATTACATTTTACGATTTCTGCACCTTCTTTAAACAAGCCAAGACAAGCTGAGCATTTTTCGATTTTTTCTTCACTAATATCCTTCTGCTTGGATAAAAAATATAAAGTAAAGAATGTTGTAAAAAGAATTAAAAGATAAATAATAATGGCATTTATCCCCAAGGAGTAATATAGCATTGTTGAGCCAATTATAATCAAAAATAACCCTATTAAAATTTTTACATATAAATAGCTCTTTTTCTGTGTCTCACCAAATTTTTCTGAAGAATAGCCAAAATAAAAGAATAAAAGAATAATTATTAAGGGTAGAATGAACATTAGATTGTAGATGAAAAGATAGGTTAAAGCAATGCTTTTTAAAGAACTAGAGCTGTATATTACTTTTGCAATTGGAAT
This sequence comes from Thermoplasmatota archaeon, assembly GCA_038818725.1. Classification (GTDB taxonomy): domain Archaea; phylum Thermoplasmatota; class E2; order UBA202; family JdFR-43; genus JACIWB01. Next base: position 3,588 of record JAWAYL010000045.1, read on the forward strand.
ATATATCTGCCCTGTGCATGCAAGCTCTAAGGCAGAGATAATAAATCCAGTAAAAAATGATATAATTGTCAAAATAATTACTTTTTTATCTTCAGTTAATTTTTTTATCAATCTTCCTCTTCTCTTTTTTATAAACATAGGAAGCTGAAGCTTTGCTTCTTTTCCTTTTTTAATTGCAAAAAAATCATAAATGCTAAATGCTCCTAAAATAATTGCAGCACTTCCTATAGCAATATCTATATACATTTTTGTGTAGCTTTCTATTAAACCAAAAAATTCAAGCAAACCAATGCCTATAAGGAAATAGCATATAAATATTCCCAGAGTAAAAGATAAGCCTATTGCAAGAATAGATTTTTTCCTCGCTCTCTCAAGATAAGAGATAAAAAATACAAGGGTTGCAAAAGCACAAGGATTTATACCATCTAAAAGCCCGCCAGCAACAACGCTTAAAAGAGTAAAACTTCTAATCATATTCTCTGCGCCTGCCAGCGAGCTGCCTTCAATGATTGGATAATCTATCCCACTTCCGAGATATTTTTTTATTTCATTTTCAATTTGGGTTAAATTCTCCTTTACAAAATATTTTTCTCCAATAAATGCTATTGCATCATATGGATAAGGAACTTTATAATAACTGTAATAATTGAGTAAAATTTCCTCATTCTCCTTTTCTTTTAAATCATAAATTTTTATTTCGATGGGATAGAAATTGCTGAATAGCTCAACATTTCTTTTAAAATTAACACATATTGGACATGTTGATTTATAAAATAAAACAATGCATATCTTTTTCTCCTTATACCAAGATGGAAAATCTATGCCAACTTTTTCATAATATTTTGCTTCATTAATTATTTCTTCAATATTTTCATCTAAAATCAAGATTTTATTTCCTATTAAAACAATGGGGTGGGATAAATCAAAATTCATTAAATTTTTTATTTTACTAATATCTTCTTCATGAATTAAATCTATTCTCTCTATTTTTGTGAAAATTATATTTTCTTCAAGTGCATTTATAAACCAATCAATGCTATGAATGGAAGAATTATAAGCAATAATAATGCAAACAGGTTTTGGATAAGCTAAGCTTTTATCTTGCTGGATAGGATTTTCAACATAAAAATCTTTGATTTCATTTAAAAAATTTTTAATTCTTTCTTTTTCTTCTTCCATATTGCTTTCATTGAAAATAAACCATCCGTTTGCAATAAATATAGAAGGAATGGCTCCCGCACCTTCTGGATAGTTATATTTAAGAAGAAGATTATATGCGGATGTAATATTCGCAAATAAACTCTCATTTCCATTTATGTTGTATCTATTTAAATTTATGCTTTCATTATTTTGCAGTTCATTTATAAATGACTCTACTTTCTGGCAAATTTCATTGTTCTCAATATAAAAGTAGGATATATTTATATTAGCGCTCGCAACAGGAATCAACAAAATTAATAGAACTAAAAATTTCTTCATTCTCTTAAATATTTCTTTACAATTTCTATTGCGCACAATTTTCCACACATTGAACAAGCTTTGGTTGCTTTTGGCTTTCTTTTCTCCCTGTAGCTTTTTGCTTTTTCCTTATCTATCGCAAGCTCGAACATTGTTTCCCAGTCAAGATTTTCCCTTGCAATTGAAAACTTCATATCTATATCTCTATCAATTCCTCTTGCAACATCTGCTGCATGAGCTGCTATCCTTGCTGTAATAACTCCTTCTTTTACATCTTCAACTGATGGCAGGCTTAAATGTTCAGCAGGTGTAACATAGCACAGAAAATCCGCTCCATAATAGCCAGCCAAAGCTCCTCCTATACCAGAAACAAAGTGATCATAGCCAGGGGCAATATCAGTTACAAGCGGACCAAGAACAAAATAAGGTGCTTCATTTGTAACTTTTTTCATAACTTTTATATTTGCTTCTATATCGCTAAGAGGCATATGACCTGGTCCTTCAACAATTGTTTGAACCCCTTCTTTCCTTGCTCTCTCAACTAGTTCTCCTATAATAAGCAATTCCTGAAATTTTGCCCTATCATTTGAGTCATATATTGCTCCCGATCTCATTCCATCTCCAAGGCTTAGAGTCATATCATATTCCTTTGCTATTTCAAGCAGATAATCAAATTCTTTATAGAGGGGGTTTTCCTCTTCATTTTTAATTATCCACGCCATAAGAAAGGCGCCGCCGCGAGAAACCATTGGTAGCAATCTTTTCTGTTTTTTTAATCTTTCAATGCTTTCTTTGGTTACTCCAACATGTGCAACAGCAAAATCTACCCCTTGCTTAGCATGCTTTTCATACGCCCTAAAAATATCATCAGATGACATTTCAACTATTGCTCCCTTTTTTTCCAATGCTTCTATTCCAGCTTGATATATTGGCACTGTCCCAAAAGGTTTGTCTACTACTTTTAAAAGATTTAATCTAATTTCATCTAAATTTCCACCTGTTGATAAATCCATTATTGCATCTGCTCCATATTTCATTGCAATTTTTGCTTTCTCTATTTCTTCTTTTAAATCAGCATATTCCATCGATGTCCCTATGTTTGCATTTACTTTTACTCTCAATCCTTTTCCTATACCAAGTGCTTTTGGAGAATGAATTGGATTGTTTGGTATAACTATTTTTCCTTCCGCTACCCTTCTTGCTATAATTTCCGCATCAATATTTTCATTTTTTGCAACTTTTTTAATTTCTTCTGTTATTATTCCTCTTTTTGCTTCTTCCATTAATGTCATAGCGACAAATAAATCATTTTCTTTTATAATATTTTTCCTACGCCTTTTCATTCCATAATCAATAAATATAAGCCTTATATTCCAATTGTGAAAATTGTCTGTAGATGCGAGGATATAACTGAAGAAGAAATAATAAGAACAATTGATGAATATGATTGCGAAACTCTTGATGAACTTAAGCATCTTTTAAGGCTTGGAATGGGCCATTGCCAAGGTAGAACTTGCCTTATTCTTGCTGCAAGAATTCTTGCAAATAAAAAAGGAAAAAAGTTGGAGGAAATAATTCCATCATTCCGCCCTCCTGATGAGCCAGTTGAGATAGGAATTGTGGGGAAAAAATGAAAATAGATGTTGCAATAATTGGAGCGGGAATAAATGGATGTGCAATTGCATATGAATTAGCTAAGCGTGGCAAAGATGTTGCGATTTTTGAAAAAAAATGGATTGCGAGTGGAGATACTGGAAGATGTGGGGCTGGAATAAGACAGCAGTGGGCAACTGAAGAAAATGCAATTCTTGCAAAGAAAAGTGTTGAAATATTTGAAAAGCTCAGTGAAGAATTGAACTATAATATAGGGCTAAGGCAAGGAGGGTATCTTATAGCAATACATAGCGAAGAGGAAATGAGGCAGGCAAAGAAAAATGTTGAAATGCAAAATAGGCTTGGAATTCCTTCACGCATAATATATGAAGATGAAATCAAAGAAATTGCTCCAATACTTGATCTCAATGGAATGGAAGCAATTGCTGCAACTTTCTGCCCTACAGATGGACATGCAAATCCCTTCAAAACAACTTATGCTTATGCAATGGCAGCAAAAAAGCTAGGAGCAAAAATATATAAATTTACAGAAGTAAAAGGAATAAAAGTGAAAGATAATCAAGTGGAGGGAATACTGACAGATAAAGGAGAAATAAAAGCAAATTTTGTTGTTAACGCAGCGGGCGCCTGGAGTGGAGAAATAGCTAAAATGGCTGGCGTGGAATTGCCAAATAAGCCTGTAAGAAAAGAGGCTTTGGTTACAGAGCCGATAAAAAGAACTTTTGATTGCATGGTTATTTCTTTCAAGCACGGAATTTATTTCAGCCAGCAGGAAGAAGGGCAAATTCTTGGCGGAATTCCGTCGCCAGAGGAAAAAACTGGCTATTATTTTGAGCCTACTTTTTCATTTTTAAAACACATGGCTTTTATGCTTGGAAAATATGCTCCACCGCTTAAGCACATTAAAATACTTAGGCAATGGACTGGATTTTATGATGTAACCCCTGATGCTTTGCCTATTTTAGGAAAAACAAGCATTGAAGGATTCATTCAATGCAATGGGTTTAGTGGGCACGGCTTCATGATTGCTCCTATGGTGGCCAGGCTTATCGCCCAACTTATATGTGGTGAAAAAACTGATTTATCTTTAGATAATTTTAGCATTGAAAGATTTAAAGGAAAAATAATCAAAGAAAAGGCTGTTGTAGGATAAATTTTATTATTTATTTTTTGATTATATCCATGTATCATTTGCTCTATCCCTTAAGAACATATCTTATTGTTAGTGGAAATAAAGAAGAAAAGAATGTTATGACTGCAGACTGGCTTATACCTATCTCTTACAAACCATTTATTTTATGTGTTTCTATTTCTCCTAAAAGATATACTCATAAGCTAATTAAAAAATATGGGGAGTTTGTAGTAGGTGTACCAACTATGGAAATGTTAAATGATGTATGGGTTGGGGGAACAAAAAGCGGACCAGAAAAGCTGAGTAAAATGAAAATAAGTTTTATTCCTTCAAAAAAGGTTAAAACAATGAGTATAAAGGAAGCGGTTGCGAATATTGAATGCAGGGTTATTGATGAAAAAAATTATGGGGACCATACTCTTTTTATAGGGGAAGTTTTGAGCTATTCTTACAGCAAGGAAGCTTTTAAAAATAGCATGCCCAATATTGATTTTAAATTCATTGCCC
>JAWAYL010000046.1:0-8019 GCA_038818725.1 Thermoplasmatota archaeon
TTCATGCTTGCTTTTTGCATTTATTCCTAATTTTTCAGCCATTTTTTGCCACTTTTTATCATAAACCCCTATTATTTTTGCTGTTGCTGTTGGAAAAACTTCAATAACCTTGCAATTCAATTTTTTAACAAGTTTGCTTGCTCTCTCAGTTAAAATTTTCATTCCCTGCATTGTAGGAGGCATTGCTCCATATTTCTTAAGCAATAAATCAGCTTTCCTAACTTTAATTTCTTCCATAAGAGGAGCATCTATAGCAACAATATCTGGCCTAACATTCTCAAAAAAAGATAATATTTCCTCATCGCTATAAAGAATAAAAAATTCTGGCTTCTCTCTCAGCAAGCAAACGCCGCTCCTATTTTTTGGAAGCGCCGCTAAGTCCAGCCCCGCTATCTTTTTCTCCATAACATGAATGCAATGGCTGATAAAAGGAAAATTAGCTCAAAACCAGGCAAACCCTTCTTTTCTTTTGTTTCCTTCTTTTCTTCATATACAGGAGAAAATTTATCAGGAGCCCAGTCACCATACCATTTATTTGTTATACCAACTTTTTCATATTCTGCTGAATAGGAATAAAATTCAATAATATTGCCGAGCTCAGCTAATTCAAATTTTGCTATAATAGCATCATCTGATTGTTCTATCTCACCCTGAATATAAGTTGAAACATTTTCTCCTTTCATGCTATAACATATTTTTGTTTTGTTTGAAAAAACAACATTATAATTTCTTTCTGTTGTATTTAGATATAACCAATAAAAAACCTTATCAGAATTTTCTATTTTTCCATAAACTTTCAGCATTAAAATAATATTTTCACCAACTATTTCATATGATATTTCCTTTATATCAATATTTGGTTTCTGTGAGGATTGTGTTTTATAAGAATTCAAATTTTCATCCCATTCAACATAGAGCACATCATTTTCCTTATCTAAGATTTTTTGGGCAAATGCATTCATCGATACCAAAAAAAATACAACAATTGCAAAGATTGCTATCTTTTTCATATTTAACATAATTTTTAACTATAAATAATTTTTTTCTTTTATAATTTTTCTTGCCTCCCCAACTAAATACAGGCTCCCAATTATGCAAATAATTTCGTTTTCCTTAGCTATTTCTTTTGCAAAAGAAATAGCTTCTTCAATATTTCTTTTAACAATAAAATCAATCCCATATTTTTTCCCAATTTTCGCTATTACGCCTGCTTCAATGGCTCTTTCGCTACTTGATTTTGTTGCAATATAAAGCGTGGCTTGCGGAAGGCGGGAAATCATTTCTGGGATATTTTTGTCTTTCATTGCTCCAAAAATTATTATAAGTCTGCTATTAAACTCGCTGATGGAAGATGAAAATGCCTCAATAGCCTTTGGGTTATGACAGCCATCAAGAATAAATTTTCCTATTTTTTCCATTCTTCCTGGCAGAAAAGTTTTTTCAATCCCACTAACTATTTTTTCCTTCTCTAAGCCAAGCAATTCTCCAGCCTTAACTGCTATTGCTATATTTTCTCCTTGAAAAATTCCATTCATTTTTGTTTCAAGAGAATATATTTCATCTGCTTCAATTAAAAATTTATTTTTTTCAATTTTTTTCCATCTAACATCTTTGCCAACTATATATAAATCAACATTTTTTTCTTCCGCAATATTTTTTATTACTTCAAGAGCTTCTCCTTTACAGGCTGTAATTATAGGGGCATTTTTAATAATCCCAGCTTTTTCTTTTGCTATTGAAGCTATATCTTTTCCAAGAAAATTTTCATGCTCCAATGAAACATTTGTAATTATGCTTATTTCTGGCTCTATAACATTTGTTGCATCCAGCCTGCCGCCGAGCCCGACTTCAAAAACCGCATAATCGACATTTTTCTTTTCAAAATAATCTATTGCAATTGCGGTAAGAGCTTCAAAATATGTAAAATTGTAAATTTTTAAATATTTATATTTTTCTATTTCTTCATTGCTTATTTCAACATCATCAACAATTATTCTTTCATTTAATCTTTCAAGATGGGGAGATGTATATAAGCCAACTCTATAATTTTGCCTTAAAATGTTATAAATAAAATGACATACACTACCTTTTCCATTTGTTCCTCCTACATGAATGCATTTATATTTTGTTTTCCCTCTTTCTTTTATAAATTTTTCCATTCTTTCAAGGCTAAGAGAAATTTTATTTTCATTTTCAAGCCACACAACAAAAAAAACCAATAATATTTATAAGCAATTCTATATACCAGCATTATGTATTATGAAACAACAATAGAAAATACAATAAGAATTCCTCCAACTCATTTAAGCCATGACTTGGAAGAAGTTGTTGCAAAAATTGTTCAGGAAACATTTGAAGGAACAATGGATAAAGAATATGGTTTAATACTTGTTACAAAAAATGTAAAAAGGAAAGGAGAAGGTTATATTCTTCATGGAGATGGGGGGATATATCAAAAAGTTACTTTTGATGCGATAACTTTCAAGCCAGAATTGCATGAAGTAGTTGATGCGATAGTTTCAGATATAGTTGAGTTTGGAGCCTTCTGCCATATTGGTCCATTAGATGCTCTTCTGCATAAGAGCCAGATAATGAATGATAGAGTTATTATAGATGTAGATAACAAGAGAATAGAAGGAAAAGACACAAAGCAGGTTTTGAAAGTAGGTGATAAAATAAGAGTAAGAATAGTTACTGTTTCGCTAAATGAAATGAATCCAAGAGAAAGTAAAATTGGCTTGACCGCCCGCCAGCCGGGCCTTGGCAAGGAAGAGTGGCAAAAGCAAAAGAAAGAAAAGGAAGAGAAGGAGAAGAAAGGTGAGAAAAAATGAAGGCTTGCAGAAAATGCCATGCTCTTACATCAAAAAATACATGCCCATTTTGCTCAGAAGCAACAAGTGATGAATGGCAGGGATATATGATAATAATAGATGTAAATAATTCAAAAATTGCAAGTAAAGTGGGTATTAAAGCTCCTGGAAAATATGCTTTAAAGGTTAGATAATGTATATTGTGCCAGAAAATAAAAAGGAAGAGTTAAGAAAGCCTTTAGGAAAAATTATAAAAAAAATAGAAAAAGAGGATTTGAAAGGAAAAATAGTAAGCGTGGGAGATATGGTAACAATGTTGCTTGAAAAGGAAGGAATAAAACCAGATATAGCAATAGTTGATTATAAAATTGAGAGAAAAGAATATGGCAAAAAAGATTTTTCTGCGGAAAAAATTATAAAGGTTAAAAATCCAGCTGGTGAAATAACTCGCGAATTATGGAATGCAATAGCAACTTCATATATTGTAGATAAAAAAGTATTGATAGAAGTAGATGGGGAAGAAGATTTAGCTGCATTGCCAGCTATATATCTTGCTCCTGATAACACAACAGTTATATATGGAATGCCATCTAAGGGTATGGTTGTTGTAAATGTTGGAAAAAAAGAGCGAAATAAAGTTGAGAAATTCCTAAAAAGCTTGGAGGGATAAAATGGAAATAGAAATAGAAGATAGGAAAGAAAATAAATTGCTTAACAGGGAAGAAATTAAATGTACGCTGAAATATGAAGGAAAAACACCAGAAAGGCAAAAAATAAGAGAGGAAATTAAAAATGCTATTGGAAAAGATGGCTTTGTTGTTTTGCAATATATAAAGCAAAAATATGGAGAAAATAAAGCAAAGATATATGCAAAGATTTATCCATCAGAAGCAGAAGCAAGAAAAATAGAGCCTTCTTATATAATTGCAAGAAATCTTGGAATAAAGGAAGAAAAGAAGAAAGAAGAAAAGAAGGGGGAGAAAAAATGAATAAAAGAGAGATTTATGAAGTAAAGGATGGAAAAGTGGTAAGGAAAAGGAAAGAATGCCCAAAATGCGGACCAGGCGTATTCATGGCAGAGCATAAGAATAGGAGAAGTTGCGGTGGCTGTGGATATACTGAGTTCAAAAAACAATGAAGGAAATGCTTGATTTTATTGGAATAAAAAGCATTGACGAGCTTTTTGAAGATATACCAAAAGAAGTAAGAAGCGAACTTAATTTGCCTAAGCCAAAAGAAGAGATGGAAGTTGAGGAAGAAATAAAAAAAATTTTGAATAAGAATAAGTCATTTTTTGATTTACCTTCCTTTCTTCCAATAATAAAGCCCCATTATATCCCAGCGGCTGTTGAAGAAATAGTGGGCAGAGAAGAATTTTATACTTCTTACACTCCATATCAACCTGAAGCATCGCAGGGTTTGCTTCAAGCTCTTTTTGAATATCAATCAGTTGTTTGCGAGCTTACAGGAATGGATGCAGCAAATATATCAATGTATGATGCTGCAACAGCTCTTGGCGAGGCATGCCTGATGGCGGAAAGGATAAAAGGAAAAAAGAGGATTGTTATTCCTTCAAATATATTCTGGCATAAAAAAAGTGTGCTTAATAACTATGCAAAGGGAGCGGGCATAGAAATTATTGAAAAAAAATACAATGAGGAAGGAGTTGTTGAATTAGGTTGCGAGCGGGCGGATGCAATATATATTGAAAATCCAAATTTTTTTGGAATAATAGATGATAGATATAAAGAAATTCTTGAAATGAAGGAAAAAAGCGATGCTTTGCTTATTGTTGGAATAGATCCTCTCTATTTGGCAATTTTTAATCCTCCTTCATTCTATGGAGCAGATATAGTTATAGGAAATGGATATCTTGGCAATCATATGAATTTTGGCGGGCCAATGCTTGGAATATTTGCATGTAGAAAAGAGCTCGTTCGTCAGATGCCTGGAAAAATAATAGGAGCAAATGATGAAGGAAAATTATGCTTCAGCATGACATTGCAAACAAGAGAGCAACATATAAGGCGGGGAAAGGCAACAAGCAATATATGTTCAAATGAGGCATTGCTATGCATATCTTTTCTTGCATATGTTGCAATTCTTGGAAGAAATGGACTTAGAAAAATCGCAATTAAAAATATGGAAAATGCCCAATATATGGCAAAAATGCTTGAAAAAATAGGCTTTAAGTTGCCTTTTAAAAGAAAATTCTTCAATGAATTTGTTGCAATATGCCCAATAGATGCAAAAAAATTCAATGAAAAATTGCTTGAAAAAGGAATTGAAAGCGGACTTATAATAGATGAATATGTAAAAAATGGTATATTATTTGGAGTTACTGAAATGCACAGCAAAAAATTGATTGATGAATGCATTGATAAAATGAAAGAGGTCATAGAAAATGATGGCAAAGTATGATGAAAAACTTTTGATAGAAATTGAAGAAGAGCAAGAAGAAGAAATTGAAGGAATTGAAAGAAAGGAGCTAAATATACCAAATCTTGCTGAAAGAGAAGTAGTGAGGCATTTTATTCATTTAAGCCAGATGAATTATGGAGTTGATACCGGCTTCTACCCTCTTGGCTCATGCACAATGAAGTATAATCCAAAAATTCTTGAAAAAATTGCAAGAAATGAAAAAATAAATTATGTTCATCCTTTGCAGAATGAAAAAAATGTTCAAGGTTGTCTTGAAATAATTTATAAGCTTGAAAAATTGCTGTGCGAAATAACTGGGATGGATGCCTTTTCTTTGCAACCTTGCGCGGGCGCCCATGGCGAGCTTACAGGATTGCTGATTGCAAGGGCATATTTTGAAAAGAAAGGAGAAAGAAGGAAAGAAGTAATTGTGCCAGACTCTGCTCATGGGACCAATCCTGCTTCTGCAAAAATGGCTGGGTTTGAAGTCGTTGAAATATCTTCAAAGCAAGGAATGGTTGACATGGAAGCATTGAGAAATGTTTTAAGTGATGATACTGCTGTTTTCATGCTAACAAATCCAAATACACTTGGAATATTTGAAAAGAATATTGTTGAAATATCTAAAGAAGTGAAGAAAAAGGGTGCGTTGCTTTATTATGATGGAGCAAATCTTAATGCAATAATAGGAGTAACGAAGCCAGCAAGTATGGGATTTGATATAGTTCATTTAAACCTTCACAAAACATTTGCAACACCTCACGGAGGAGGAGGGCCTGGAAGCGGACCAGTTGGAGTAAAAAGCTTTCTTGAAAAATTTCTACCTGTTCCAAGAGTAAGGGAAAAAAATGGAGAATATTTTTTTGATTATAATATTCCTGATTCAATAGGAAAGGTTAGTTATTTTTATGGAAATTTTTCCGTTTTGCTAAAAGCATATGTATATATACTTATGAAAGGAAAAAAGCTTGAAGAAGTAAGCAAAAAAGCGGTTTTAAATTCAAATTATTTAATGGAGAAATTGAGGAAAGCTGGCTTGGAAATTCCTTTTTATGGCAGAAGAATGCACGAATTTGTTGTTTCTCTTGAAAATTTAAAAGAAAGAGGAATAAGGGCAATTGATGTTGCTAAGAGATTGCTTGATTATGGCTTTCATCCTCCAACAATTTATTTTCCTCTTATAGTAAGCGAGGCAATGATGATTGAGCCAACAGAAGATGCAACAAAAGAAACATTAGATAATTTTTGCAATGCTATTGAAAAAATTATAAATGAGCCAGCTGAAATTCTTAAAAACGCCCCTCATAATATGCCAGTTAAAAGAATAGATGAGGCAAAAATTGCAAAAAAAATGCTTTTAAGCTGGAAAGATTTAAAAAAGAGGGAAGAGGGTTAGAATATCTTAAAGACAGTTGCTGTTGCTTCAGCTGTTCTTCCAAATGCATCATAGACAACTACTTTTATCTCATGCATCCCTATTGCAAATTCTTTCCATGTCCATGAATATGGCTCAGTTGTATCGATAAATTTAAGAGCTCCATCTACATAGAATTCTACTTTTGCGATGCTTACATCGCTTCTTATGCTTACTTCAATTGTTAGTTTTCCTATTACTATTGGCTTAATTGTTGGGATTATTTCTCTATCAAAGATATACAATGCATTTCTTGGTTTTTCAGTTGTTATTGTTGGGCCAGTTGGTGATGTTATTGTAAATGTTTCATTGCTTGCATCCTCTCCAACATTTCCTGCACTGTCCTTTGCATATACCTTCACTTTGTAATTGCTTCCATATGGTAAGCCAGCTGTATTCCACTTGTATGAGCCAGTATTTGGAACATTCTTTGCAATGTAATTCCAGTTCAAGCCACCATCGCTGCTATATAGCAAATCAAGGGTTGCAATTCCTATATTATCGCTTGCTGTCCATCTAACTGTTATTTCTCCGCTTACTACTTCTCCACCATTTGGATATATTACTTCAACGCTTGGGTTTGTCTTATCTATCTTGAATGTTGTCATCTTTATGGGTGTTTCAACTATTCCAGAATTGCTTACTGAATAATATTCAATTGTATGCTGTCCTTCTACATCATATACAAATGGTGCAATATAGCTGCGCCATGCTCCTCCATCAATGCGATAATATGTTGCTCCAACTCCGCATATGTATGCATGTGCTATAAATGAAATTGTTACATTGCTTACATACCATCCATTCTCTCCTGTTGTTCCGCTTATTAGGCAAGTTGTTTCTGGCATTGAATATGCTATTCCAAAGGTGCATGATTTAACTGCTTCTACATTTCCGTCAATATCTACTGAGTAATACTCGACCCTATGCAGTCCTTCCTGTGAAACATATACTAAGCCAGTGTAATTCTGCCATGCTCCTCCATCTATTCTATATCTTGTATATGCAACTCCTTGTTCATCTGTTGCTGAGAGGTAGATTCTAACTGTTCCAATATACCATCCGTTCGCTCCCATTGGACCTATACAATCGCATGTTGTAACTGGTGCAGTTGAAATTTCAACATTTACAACTATTGATTTTGTTGTTTCAGTATTTCCTAAATTATCGACTGCATAATAATAAATTGTATGCACTCCAGGTGTTGGAACTGTAAATGGACCAATATATTCAATTGCTGGCAAAGCATCGATGTAATAATATATCTTATATACTCCGCACGGACATAATCCGCCATCTTCTGCTGTTAATGTTATTGGTGTCGAAGTTGTTATCCAGTGATTTATTCCATCATAATAATATGGTTCTCCAAAT
>JAWAYL010000047.1:0-7362 GCA_038818725.1 Thermoplasmatota archaeon
TTGTTAAAATTCATTGATTTTTCAAAAATTGCATAGAAATTTTTGCATTTTTGTATTAAAATTAATACAAAAATTTTAGTTTTGGATAAAATTTAAGTTGGTCAATAATTTATTTCAACAAAAAAAACAGATTTAAAAATTGTAAATCTGTATCTGCCGCTGTTAAACTTGCTTGTAAAAATACAAATATTTTTATATAACAAGCAGATATAGGGAGGTGAAAATATGGAAGGAGTAGTAAAAAAATGGATAAATAAAAAAGGATATGGGTTTATAGGCGTAGATGGGCAGGATGATGTTTTCGTACATCATTCCGATGTAAAGAAAGAAGGATTTGTTGTGCTGAGAGAAGGACAGAAAGTAAAGTTTGATATGGTAAATACAAACAAAGGAAAAAGAGCAAAAAATGTTGAACTAATTGAATGATTCTTTCTGATAGAGACATTAAAAAATATATTTTGAAAGGCGAAATTGAGATCAATCCTTTTGAAGAATTAAATTTAACTCCAAATGGATATGATTTAACAGTAGGAGAAATATATTTAGATGGAAAAAGAAGAAGAAAGGCAAAAATAAAACCTTTTACATGGTTTGCAATATCAACAAAAGAATATATAAAAATAAAAAATTTGACCGCACAGCTATGGATAAGGTCAACTTATGCAAGAAAAGGAATTTTTGCATCTTTTGGAAAAGTTGATGCAGGATTTGAAGGATGCCTAACCATAAGTTGCTTTAATTCATTTCAGGAAATTGAAATAAGAGAGGGAGATAAATTTTGTCAGATTGTTTTTGAAAAAATTTCATCTAAGCCGGAAAAATATTATAATGGAAAATATAAAGGGCAGAGAAAAGTAAAAATTTAATCCTTTATTTTCTCTATTAAATGAAGCAAATATCTCCAGAATTTTTCTACACTACTTATCTGAACAACTTCATCTGGACTATGAGGATGCTCTATTTGCGGCCCAATTGATATTATTTCATTTATTCCTGTTATTTTCCCTATTATTCCTGTTTCTAAGCCTGCATGAATTGCCTTCTTCTCGGGTTGTCTGGCATATAGCTCAAAAAAGGCTTCGCTTGCTATCCTTAAAAGTTTTGACTCAAGATTTGGTTTCCATCCAGGATATTTGCTTCCCTCCTCTACTTTTGCGCCAGCCAGCTCTGCTATGCTTCTTATACTCTGCATTATTGCGTCCAAAGATGAATCAATTGAACTTCTTGAATTCATTACTATTTTAAGCTCATTTTCCGTTCTAACTGTCGCAAGATTTGTTGATGTTTCAACAAGCTCCTTTACATCCTGACTCATTGCAATTACTCCGTGAGGCAGGGCGAGCAATAAATTCAAAACTTTTTTGCTTTTCCTTTTATCTAAAATTCTGCTTAACTTGCATTTTTCAACAACTATTTCCATATTCTTTTCCTGTGGATATTCATTCATGAATATTTTTTTCATTTCTTCTGCTTTTTTCTGAACTTCTTCAATGCTTTTATCAACGCTTATTTCAGCAAATGCCTCTCTTGGAATTGCATTATGCTTATCTCCTCCTTCAATCTTGCTTATTCTTGCATCTATTTCATATAATATTCTTGCAAGCAACTTTATTGAATTAGCTCTTCCCTTATCTATTTCAATTCCTGAATGCCCTCCTTTAAGCCCTTTAACAGTAATTCTTATCCCTTCCATTTCCTTGTTTAAATATTTAAGCGGCATGCTTATAATTGAATTTCCTCCTCCCGCACATCCTATATAAATAACTCCAAAATCTTCGCTATCAAGATTTATCAAATATTTCCCTTTTATAAATCCTTTTTTAAGAGCAAATGCTCCAGTTAATCCACTTTCTTCATCAACAGTAAAAAGAAATTCAAGAGGTAAATTTTTCTCCATTAATGCAAGGCATATTGCAATTCCAATTCCATTATCAGCACCAAGCGTTGTGCCTCTTGCTTTTACATAGTCGCCATCTATATATGGCTTTATTCCATCTTTTGAAAAATCATGAATAACATCCTTATTTTTCTCGCATACCATATCCATGTGGCATTGAAAAGTTATTAAAGCATTTCCTTTCCTTGCAACAACATTTCCTGCTTCATCTTTTGCTACTTCATATCCATTTCCGCGAGCAACTTCCATTATATAATTTGCAATTCTCTCCTCATTTTTTGAACAACGAGGAATTTTACATATCTCCTCAAAATATTTCCATACAGCTTTTGGCTCAAGATTTTCAAGCATAATTGTAATCAAAAAGAAATATAAATTTATTCCTTGAGCATTCAAGAAAGCCCTTAAAATTGCATTCATCCTGCAAAATTTCTTTTCCACTGAATCTTCTTAAATCCTTCAAACAAGCAAAACAAAAAATCCCATCAAAAATAAAAAAGGGAAGAGATTAGCTCACGCCCAGCACAAACGGGCCGAGCACAAAGCCACTCGCTGTCTTTCCAGCTCCTCCTGCAATCACTTTAATTGTTGTCTTTCCAATTCCAAGGACTAAGCCACTGCTTATTGTGGTGCTTGCTCCTGGGGCAAGCGATGGTATTGTTCCTTCTGCATGCTTTCCTAATATGATTAATCCTCCTTCTAAATCAATTGTCCATGCAACATTTTCTGCTGGAATTGTTCCCGCATTGCTAACTGTTGCCTTAACTCCAAATCCACCAGATATGCTATCTATAACTATTACTGCTGCTGGTTTTGGAGCAAAATAAACATCTTTCTTTCCATTTCTTGTATCTGTCCATACTATACCCAACTCATTCACATCAACTGTTCCATGTTCCATTGCAACTGTTCCATCAACATCATTTATCTTCTTCTCTGGTTCAAATGTTGCACCGCCATCTTTTGATTCAATTAAGTATAGATTTCCATCTCTTACATATGCAATCATTACATTGTTTCCACTCACATGCACTGCTGGATATGCTCCCTGTGCAACTGTTGAAATTGTCCACTGATATGCCTGTCCTTCTGGTGGATCAGATGTTGCCCTTGCAAGTTTTACTTCATTTCCTACTGTAAATACAATGCAAGTTAGTGAGCCACTTGCAGAAACATCTGGGTCTGTTCCTTCAGCAACTATTCCTTGCCATGGCCATACTTCTACATCAGCATATTTGTCCATTCCTCCAGGTCCTCCTCCCTGAGTTGTAAGCAGCGGATCAACAGATGCAACTGTTGTCTTGTGTATTATTTCATATTTCCTTGTTGTTTCATTGTAATGCTCTATAACAAAAGTTATTCGATTTGCTCCAGTTGCCATCTCAGGCTTGTATGCTGGAGCAGTTTTTGTTATTGATTGAGCATCATAATAGAAGCCAGCAACCCATCCTGAATGTAAGTCACCTGGTTGATAAATCTCACCAGTTTCTTTGTCGTGATATGAATAAAGCAGTTCGAGAGTTTTTGTTATTCCTCCACTATCAGCTGTCGCTAAATATAAGAACCATTCTGCAACAACCCCAGCCGCACAGTGCTCATATCCAGCTGCTCCTACACCAGAAACTCCCCACCATACTGCTTCTTCTGCTGTTGCAATATCTCCTGGTATCCATGCATGCTCCATGTTATACATCTCCGCCATTGGATCAATCATTGCAAGAAAGAATTCATCCGCTGCTGCTGAATATTTTATATCTGGGCTTTGTAGCAAGCCAGAGCCAGAAGGAAACTCTGCTGAATTAAATAGAAAAGCTGCATTCCATGTATTTCCATTATCAGCGGAATATACAACTTGTATTCCTTGCTCAGTTGCGCTTATTTCCTTTTCATATGCAACCACAAGAGTTGAGCCCTTTCTTGTTATCTTTGGATGCATATCATCTCCGTCTGGGTTATCTGAAGATACAAGAATGTTTCCTGTATTAACTGTTGGCAATGGTTTATGTATCGCTTTTATTTCTTTATATATTGCTTTTGTTTCAGAAACGCTTTTTTCCTGCGTTGTTGCCTTCATTACTGGTATAAAAGCGTTAGCTATCAGTGTCGCCATCACTATTCCCGCCAATATCATTATTTTTTTTCCTTTCATTTTTCAGCCTCCAAATAATAATACAAAAGTATTTTAAATAATTATCGGTTGTTATAGAGATGATAGTAAAAATAAAAGTTATTCCAACTGCTGGAAAAAATGAAATTATTCAGGAAGGAGAAATTTTAAAAGTAAAGGTTTCATCTCCTCCAAGTAAGGGAAAAGCAAACAAAGAAGTTATTGAACTTCTTGCAGATTTTTTTGGAGTAAAGAAAAACTGCATAAGGATAATAAAAGGGGCAAATTCAAGAGAAAAAATAATTGAAATTCTATAGCATAGGCATCTTTATTCCAAATTTTTTTGCCATTTCTATTGCCTTTTCATAGCCTGCGTCCGCATGGCGCACAATTCCTAAGCCAGGGTCGGTTTTAAAAACTCTTTTTATTCTCTCATCCGTTTCCTTGCTTCCATCACATATTACAACCA
This sequence comes from Thermoplasmatota archaeon, assembly GCA_038818725.1. GTDB lineage: Archaea > Thermoplasmatota > E2 > UBA202 > JdFR-43 > JACIWB01. The sequence goes on from JAWAYL010000047.1 coordinate 4,474, forward strand.
TTCCCGCATGAATTGATAAGCCAATTCCAACACCTCCACCATTATGAATTGCAACATTATCAGCCCCAGCAGCACAGTTTAGCAATGCATTTAATAACGGCCAGTCAGCAATTGCATCACTTCCATCTTTCATTTTCTCTGTCTCGCGGTTAGGAGATGCAACACTTCCTGCATCAAGATGGTCACGGCTTATTGCAATTGGTCCAATAACTTCTTCTCTTACAAGTTTATTAATTTCAAGAGCAAATTTATCCCTTTCACCATATCCAAGCCAGCATACTCTCGCAGGCAATCCCTCCCATGGAAGATTTTCTTCAGCTTTTTTAATCCAATTAACAAGTATTTCATTTTCTGGAAACATTTTCATTACAAGCTCGTCAGTTATTAGTATATCTTCCTCGCTACCTGTTAAAGAAATCCATCTAAATGGACCACGCCCCTCGCAAAACATAGGGCGAATATATTCAACAACAAAACCAGGGTAGCTAAAAGCATCTTTTAAGCCAGCTTCATATGCCTGCCCCCTTAAATTGTTTCCATAATCAAAAACAACGCTTCCATTTTTCTTGAAATCAAGCATTGCCTTACAATGCAATGCCATTGAAACCTTAGAAAGCTCTATATATTTTTCTGGATTTTCTCTCCTCAGCTCAAATGCCTCTTCTAAATTGCTACCATAATAACCTTTTGGAACATATCCATTTAATGCGTCATGAGCAGATGTTTGATCAGTAACAACATCTGGCTTTATTCCACGCTTTACAAGCTCAGGGTGCACATCAGCACAATTTCCAAGCAATGCAACAGAAATAGCTTCTTTTTCTTCTTTCGCATTTTTAACAATTTCAATTGCTTCATCAACATCATCTGTTTTAACATCGCAATAGCCAGCTTTTATTCTCCTGTCAATTCTGCGCTCATCGCATTCCACAACCAAAGCAACTCCCCCATTCATTTTTATTGCAAGTGGCTGAGCCCCGCCCATCCCGCCAAGACCGCCAGTAAGAACAAATTTTCCAGCAAGTGTGCCATTAAAATGCTTTCTTGCGCATGCTGAAAATGTTTCATAAGTGCCTTGTATAATGCCTTGAGTGCCAATGTAGCACCAGGAGCCAGCTGTCATTTGGCCATACATTATCAAGCCGAGTTGCTCAAGCTCATAAAATTTCTCCCAGTTACTCCATTTAGGCACTATATTTGAATTTGCTATAAGCACAATTGGACTTTCTTTTCTTGTTTTAAAAATTGCAACAGGCTTACCTGATTGAACAAGCAAGGTTTCATCTTCTTCTATTTCCTTTAAACTTTCAACTATTTTATGATAGCATTCCCAATTTCTTGCCACCTTTCCAGAGCCACCATAAACAATTAATTTCTCTGGTAACTCTGCATTTTCAAGATTATTTTCTAACATTCGCAATATTCCTTCCTGTCTCCATCCCTTGCATCTTAAAGTGTTGCCTCTAAAAGCTTTTATCTGCATAAAAATAAAAAAGAAATTATATAAAAGCTTATTTACCTTCGTGAAATGCACAAAATGCGAAAATGAAGCAATAATATTCATAAGATATAATGGGACATATCTATGCAAGCAACATTTTATTGAATTTTTTGAAAGAAGGGTTAAAAAAGAAATAAGAAAACAAGGCTTGCCAGAAGGAAAAATTGCAGTTGCTTTATCTGGAGGAAAGGATAGTAGTGTTGCATGCTATATTTTATGGAAAATAATAGGTAGGCATAAAAATAGGGAATTGCACGCAATAACTGTCGATGAAGGAATAAAAGGATATAGAGATAAAACAATAAAAATTGCAAAAAAATTATGCAATGAGCTTAGCATAGAGCATCATATAATTTCATTTAAGGAAGAAATTGGATTTACTTTAGATGAGATAAGTAAAAGAAGAAATGAGCTGGGTGAATGCACATATTGCGGTGTTTTCAGGAGATATTGCCTTAATAAAAAAGCAATTGAAATAGATGCAAAAGCTATTGCAACTGGTCATAATTTGGATGATGTATCTCAAACAATATTGATGAATTTTGTAAGAAATGATATGGAAAGGATGGCAAGAATGGCTCCTCATAAAAAAGTTCAGCCAGGCTACGTGCGAAGAATTCTGCCACTTATAGAAATTCCTGAAAAAGAAACAGCTTTATATGCTTTCCTCAAAGAGCTTGAAATAAGCGAACATGAATGCCCCTATGCAGTAAGAGCAACGCGAGGAACATATCGCAACATTATAATGCAACTTGAAGCAAGGCATCCAGGCACAAGGCACAGTATATTAAAAAGTTATTATGAAATTGAGCCATTTCTTTCAGAAAAATATAAGCCAGCAAAACTTAAAAAATGCAAGTTTTGCTCAATGCCATCATCGCAAGAAATTTGCATGGTATGTCAGCTAAAAGAAAAATTAAAATTTAAAAGAAAAGGGGAGAGGATTTAGAATTTACTATGAATACGCTTATTATGTCTTCTGCTTTCTGCCCAACGCTATCATAAGCAACTACTTTTATCTCATGCATTCCTATCACAAATTCATTCCATGTCCAAGAATATGGCTCAGTTGTATCGATAAATTTAAGCAAGCCATCAATATAGAATTCTACTTTTGCAATGCCCGCCGCACCACTTGCCGTTGCTTCTATTGTAATCTTTCCTATAATAACAGGTCTTGCTTGAGATGATGAATATGGTGGCAGTGGAATTATTTCTCTATCCATTATATAAAGTGAATTTCTTGGCTTAATTATTGTTATTGTTGGTGGAGTTGGTGATGTTATTGTAAATGTTTCATTGCTTGCATCCTCTCCAACATTTCCTGCACTGTCCTTTGCATATACCTTCACTTTGTAATTGCTTCCATATGGTAAGCCAGCTGTATT
>JAWAYL010000048.1:0-7196 GCA_038818725.1 Thermoplasmatota archaeon
TCAAAATTTTTTCTTATATCGTCTTTTTTTAATATTGGCAAAGAGGAGATATTTTCAAGATTTATTGAATTTATATCAATTCCCTTATATTTCTCTCTATATAATGGAACTTTAATTGCATACCTTAATATCTTTTTAAAGCATCTTTGCCTGTATTTTTCTATTTTTTCCTCATTTTCAAATAACCTATCAATATCTGAAATATAATATTTTACAACTTTTGCAAGAGTAATTGGATTGAGGAAAGAATTCATATTTTGGATTTATATACAAATATAAAAATGTAACTAAGGAATTTTGCTGAACAGCTTCAAAATATTTATATTTTAAATCTGATATAAGGCAACATGATTAAAGCTTATATCCTTATCACTACCTATGTAGGAAATCTTAAAGCGGTGCTTGAAGAAATGAGGAAATTAAAAGATGTTGAGAGCATTGCGGTTGTGGCTGGGGATTATGATATAATAATAAAGGCAAAGGTTAATACTCTTGAGGAATTGATGGAATTAACAGATAAAATACATGAAATAAAAGGAGTAAAGAGGACAAATACACAAGTTATAGAAAAAGAGATGGAAGTAGAAACATGAGGATAAGAAGAAGGTATCTTTTCTATCTTTTGGCAATTTTATCTTCAATAGCTCTTTCAACAGCTGCAACCTTTGATAGCATAATTTCTGCAAATTATATAAAGGAACCATGGGTTTTTTGTCTTTCTTTTTTTATTCTTGGTCTTATCTTTACAATATTAATTTTGCTTTTCCTTTCACTTCCTTATAAAGATAAAAAAATTGGCTCTTTTCTTGATCCCTCCTTTCGAGGAATAAGAATGATAAAAAAAGAGGAGCTCGGCTATCATTTAATAGCTGGCTTAGGCAATGCTGGCACAACAATCGGCTATTATTTTATTGTATCCAGACTTGTTGAGCCATCTATAATTTTATCATTTTCACAGCTTGTAATATTATATCTTTTGCTTGTTGAAGCGGTTGCTGAAAACAATGCTCCAACATTTGCTGAAGTTCAATCCGCAATGGTTGTTACTTTTGGTGCAATTCTTGGCTCTATTTCTTTAAGCGGAAATGTGGATTTAAAAGCATTACTAATCGTGCTTCTTGTTGTAAATCCTACATGGGTAATGTTTTCAATAGGACAAAGAAAGCTTAAAATTTTAAGAATAAATGGAAAAGCAAATGATTCACTTAATATAAGGCTCTGGAATCTTATCTTCACAACAATTTTTGTTTTTATTGCAATAATTTTTGTTGATAAAAATTATGTTAGCGAAAGCTGGAAAGCAATAAAAAATTCATTTGAATTTCTTATAGTTGGAGTTATAGCAACATTTTTTTCTGTTGTTCTTTTCATAAGAGCAATGGGAATGGGAAAGGCAAGCGTCACCCAAGCAATAAGAAGCTCATCTATTTTCATTTCAATTCCTTTCTTCTATATTGCTGGAAAATTTTTCCCTATAACAATTTCAACAGATTCATTGCTTATTATTCTTAAAATAATTGGATTGATGCTTGTTATGATAGGAGTTATTTCATTTGCATTAACTGAAGTAAAGGCATATATATTTATTAATATAAAGCCATGCTATTCAATTGCAAAATTATCTCACCAAATACTTGATATAAAAGGAATTACTGCAGTTGATGTAACTGCTGGAAGCTATGATATAATTGCAAAAGTAAGGACAAGAACACTTGGTAAAGGTTATGAAAGAATTGTGCGTGCTTTAGAAAATATAAAGGGAATAGAGAATTTTAAATGGCAATCAATACTTAAGGAATGGGAGGAAATATGAAAATTGGGATAATAGGAGGAACAGGATTTTATGAAATGGAAGGAGAGGAAATAGAAATAGAAACAAGCTTTGGTAACGTTGCTTGCTTTTTGGCTGAGAAAAACGGGATAAAAATATTCTTCATTCCAAGGCACGGAAAAAGCCACAAGCCAGCTCATGCAGTAAATTACCATGCAAACATTCAGGCAATGAAAAATGCTGGGGTTGATGCAATAATTGGAATAAGCAATGTTGGCTCAATGAAAAAGGAGATAAAGCCAGGTGAAATTTTTATTCCATATGATTTTATTGATTTAAGTGGAAGAAATTCAACTTTTTACAATGATAAGGCAATTCATATTGATATGAGCATTCCTTTTTGCCCAGTTTTAAGAAAAATAATTGTTGAAGAAGCTGGCAAAAGAGGAAATTTTCATGAAGGAGTTTATATTGTTACAAATGGTCCAAGGCTTGAGACAAAGGCGGAAATAAATTTTTTTAGAAATTTTGCTGATGTAGTTGGAATGACTTTAATGCCAGAAGCTGCTCTTGCAAGAGAAATGCAGATATGCTATGCTTCCATTTGTTTAGTTTCAAATTATGCTGCTGGAATGCAGAAAAAATTAATTGCAAAAGAAATAAAGGAAAAAGTAAATGAAAAAAGAAAATATTTAATGGAGATTTTAAATGAATGCATTAAAAAAATTCCTGAAAAAAGAAGTTGTGAATGTAAAAAAGCAATAGAAGAAGGAAAAATATGAACCCCTTTCTTCAAAAGAAAGGTGTTTCATCCCCAAAGAACTATTTCATTTTCTTTCCATGGAAGCTTTCTTTTCTAAAGAAAGGTTTCTAAGAAAGGTGTTTCATCCCCAAAGAACTATTTCATTTTCTTTCCATGGAAGCTTTCTTTTCTAAAGAAAGGTTCCGTTTCTTTCCATGGAAGCTTTCTTTTCTAAAGAAAGGTTCCTTATCTTGCAACTATATGAATTATATCTCCATCACTGAGCTCATAATCTGCTCCAACAACTTTTTTTCTTCTTACATCAATTGCTTTTATAAATCCTTCAGCAAGCTCACTATGAACTTTTCTTGCTAAATCAATAACTTTTGAACCTTTTGGAAGTAAAAAAGCATCTGGTAAAACATTTCCATCTTTGTCTGTTAATTTATTTTCATCTTCAACTGGATAAACAGTTATTAACTTTAATAAATCAAAAGCTGCTGTATCAATGCATTTCTGCACACCTGTTGATCCAAATTTCTCAAGAACCCTTTTTTTTATATAATCAAGCCCTTTTTTCTGTAGCTCATCCATTTCTTTTAAAATTTTAAAATCCGCATCTCCTGGCTTATAATCAATATATCCTTTTTCACTTGCTTTAATTAAAGCAAGCTCACTTGATGCTGAAGTAGGAATTGCATACTCACCCTTAAGCTTATTTATAAATTCATCAGGAGCTTTATCTGCTTTATTTAAAGCAAGCAGTATGGGCTTAGCTTCCTTTCTTATAGTAGATGCTAAAAGAAAAAGCTCATTATCACTCCAAGAAGAAGCATCACTTGGCAGATTTATTTTTTTAATTGCCTTCTTTATTTCCTCTTCCTTTATTCCAAGCCCAGCAAGCTTCTCTGCGAGTATTTTTTCAATTTTTTCTCCTTCCATGCTGCATCTTCTGCTCAATCGCCTCCAGTCACGCTCTATTATTCCTTTTATCCAGTAATCTATTTCTTCTTCAAGAAATTTTATATCATTTGCAGGGTCATGCTGCCCAACGCCGCAAGCCCTTCCTTCCTCATCTGTTGAGCCAGAAACATCAACAACATGAATCAAGCAGCTTGCTTGCCTTAAGTCATCGAGAAATTTGTTTCCTAAACCACGTCCTTCATGAGCTTTTGGAACAAGCCCAGCAACATCTATTGCTTCAATTGCAACATATCTTATTCCATCAATGCATTTTGAGTTTCTTGGATTGCATTTTAAATTATATTCTCTGCAAGGGCATTTTGTGCGAGCATACATTATTCCAACATTTGCATTTATTGTTGTAAAAGGATAGTCAGCTACTTCTGCATTTGCATAGGTAGCGGAATTGAAGAAAGTTGTTTTTCCTACATTTGGCTTACCAACTATTCCAATCTGCATTTTATCTGAAATATTGCTTTTCTTCTTCTTTTTTCTTTTCTATTTTCTTTTCTTCAACTATATCAATTGCAATAATTGCTTCCATTGGTATTATTCTTATCATTCCCTTCTTTGCTCCATGGCTCTCATCCATTTTTATGCATATTCCTCCTTCTTCTTTTGATAGATATGAATAGCCAACAAATGTTCCACTTGTCTGCATTATTTCTTTGCTCGAGCCAATTGAATAAACTATATATTTCGAGCCAATAACAAGTTCCCTTTCCTCATTCATTTTTATACCTCCTTTCTATTAGTTTCTGTAAATGATGGACAGTTTCCTCATAATTATTCATTGCAACTTTGATATGAGCTTCAACAAAATTCCATGCCTTTGCAATATTCCCATATCTTAACTTATATGTTTTTCTTGCATTTTTTCCTTCCTTATTTTCTTCAAGAATATCAATACTCTTAAGCTTATTTAAATGCCTATAAATAGTTGCTTTTGTTGCATTTAAAGAAATCATTAATTCATCTATACTCCATTGCTTTTCTGGATGAACTAAAAAATTTTCAAAAAGCTTGAAGGCAATTGAATTTTCATCATCATTCATGCCAAGATAACCAATCATTTTTAAAAAATTGAGAGCAACTTTCCTGTAATCATCTTCATTTGTTAAAGGAGAAGTTTTTACAATTTTAATCTGAAATTCCATGTTTTTAATACAGCATCAATTTATTATTTTTTTGGAAAAAGATTAATATCAATAATTTTTTATTTTTATGGTCAAATGTGAATTCTGCCTTAATTATGATGGGGCAAGATGCATTGAGCCAAGAGGAGTAAAATATAATAAAGAAATAGAAAATTCTCTTGAAGAAATTTCTTGCCCATATTATTTTGAAAAAGGTTTTTTGTTTGCACTATTGCCTCCTTTCGATGATTACTTCTTCAATATATTCAGATAAATAAAACATTAACATTTTGTAATCAAAATGTTAGCAAATTGCAAAAAATTTATATACTTGTTTTGTATATATGTTTGGTGATAAACCATGATAGAAAAAATGAAAAGATGGATAAAAAATAAGGCGGGAGTGAGCCCAATTATAGCCATCATCTTAATGGTGGCTATAACAGTAGTGCTAGCAGCAACAATCTACGTCTGGGTAAGCGGATTTGGCGGAGGAGGAAGCAAATCAATAAGCATGAGCATAACACAGCTGAACGGTGCAGACGGAAACGCTGATGTGACTTTCCGTGTTGATAGCGTAAGCCAAGGAGCGCGATGGGAAAATATCGAATATAAAACAAACGCCAGCACTTCCTTCCAGAGTATTACAGGAAGTGATGAAGATGGAGATGGAGTAATTGATGCAGGAGAAACATTTGATATAACAGGGAACGAAGCTTACCCAGGTGGCACTCTGACCATCAGAGACAAAACATCCAATAGCGTTATATTAACAAAGACATTCTGGTAAGCACTGCTTTTCCCCGCCTCCCTCTTTCCTTTATTTATTGCTTTCAAGGGGCTGGTTTGCCTCGACCGCCCCTTTCTTTTTTTTCTATTTTGGAAGAAAAATTACAATAATTCCTTTAGCTCATCAATGCTAATTTCAGCGTCCTCCATTATATTTTTCAGAATTTTTGGATGCAAAATTTTCCCAGAATGACTTCCACTCTAGGCAGTTTATTCATGCTATCATGCTTCTATTTCAACAGTAGTTAAACTTGTTAATTCTGGCTGTGGTATCTCTTCATTGTTTGCTAACCTATCTTCAATATGCAATTTAATAGCGTCCTTTATATTCTTTATTATCTCTTCATATGTTTCTCCTTGAGTATAACATCCTTGCAACTCTGGACAGAAGGCAAAATAACCGTATTCATCTTTTTCAATTATCACTGACAGTTTGTATCTTACCATGTAATTATTACGGGGAATGGTATATAAATATTTTCCTTAGCTTGCACGGTTGCTATGAAAAGTATAATCTAGTAAGCACTGCTTTTCCCCGCCTTCCTCTTTCCTTTATTTATTTCAGAATCAGCGATGTTTGCTTGCTTTTCTTTTTTGGTTATTTATATACTTTTTCCCGTGTTTCTATTTTTAAAATATGAATCATTTTGTTGTTTTTATCAACAAAATAAATTAATCGATATTTACCTATCCTAACTCTATAGGTGTTTTTCTCTCCTTCTATCTTTTTAATATCAAATTTTCTCCATGGAACAGGTTCTTCTTTCAGCGTATCCAAAAAATTTGCTATCCTTTCTAAAAAAGGTTTTTCTATCTCTTTTAACTTTTTAGCGAATTTTTTGTGGATAAAAACTTCAAACATATTCACAAAATTTCTTCTTTTAATTCATCCCATTTAACATATTTTCCTTTTAAAGATTCCTTTTTGAGCTTTTTTATTTCTCTCAGTTCTTCCTCCGTAATTTTTTCTGATGGCAAAATAATATCCTCTAAATCTTCTATACATCTTTTTATTTCATCCAATTTTTTCTTAATTTCCTTTAACTCCCTCCTTATATTTTCACTAATCATTATAAGTTAAACAAGATACTTATATATAAATAATCCTTCTCCCCTCCTTCCTTTTATTCATATCAGCGATGTTTGCCTGCTTTTCTTTTTTGGTTATTTATATGCTTTTCTTCTCGGCAAAATTGAATTAAAAAACTAATTTATAATTCTCCAACTCAAATAAAATTCTGAATTTTCCAACACTTAATCTATAATGATTCCTATATCCAGATAATTTCTTGATATCCAGTTTTTGAGAAAATCCATTTTTAAGTTCTTTCAATTTTTCTTCTATCATTAATTTTAAAAACTCTAAATTTCATGCAGTTATCCAAACCACCAGCAAGTATTATATAAATCAATCATTATTAAGGAAAATGAAAGAAATATTGATAAAAAAATGGAAAATATGGAAAAATTGTTAAAAGAAATTAATTCAAAAATTGATAATTTTTTGGGTTTCGAAGAGTTTGGAGTCCAAGAAAAAGAAGAAGTTGAAGAGATAAGAAAAGAAGTTAGGAGGGGTAATTATCTAAAGTTTGAAGAGGTTTTTGAATAAATCAAAGATGTGTGAGATTATCTTTTCTAAAAAACGGCAGAATTTATCAAAAATCTTGATAGAGGATATAAAAATCCTTTTTCCTATCCATATATGAAAATTAGGGGTGAAATTAATCTTTATAGGATAAGACTTGGTAAACATAGGATTCTTTATGAAATAGATAGAGAAAATAACAGAGTAATA
>JAWAYL010000049.1:0-7193 GCA_038818725.1 Thermoplasmatota archaeon
TGCATAGAAATTTTTTGCATTTTTGTATTAAAATTAATACAAAAATTTTAGTTTTGGATAAAATTTAAGTTGGTCAATAATTTATTTCAACAAAAAAAAAACAGATTTAAAAATTGTAAATCTATATCTGCTGTTAACGGGACCGATTTCACACCCAAAAATTTTTATTTTATAAATCACTTATCAGCGATGGATAGCTTAAGAAAAGTTCTTGATTATGTGCCATGCTCAACATGTGAAAAAGAGACTAGTGAGGAGGAGAGAAAATATTTATGTACGGTTTGCGCCCGCTTGAAAAGAATAGTAGTTGTTGAGAAAACCTCGCCTGCATGGAAAGTTGAGAAAAATAAGATTGTTCCATTGTATGGTGGAAATAAAGAATTGAGGCCAAAAATAAGAATAATTGAAAAAGAAATTATTCCAAGCGAAGAATATGAGATTCTTGAAGTAGAAGAGCCTTTTAGATACGGAGAATACACCCTATACACCAAATCAGTTAAGCTAAGAGGAGGAGAAAGGCAAATATATTTTTTTAGCAAGAAAAAGGAAGAAAATGCTAAACCAGCTCCTTTGCCGGAAGGATATAAGGTAAAAGTAAATAAAAAGGGTCTTCCTTTTCTAAAAAAGCAATAATGTCATTTGATTATAAACTACCAAAGGATAGGATAGCACAATTTCCAAAAATTCCAAGAGATGAATGTAAACTTTTAGTTGTTAAAAAAGATGGATTTGAGCATAGAATTTTTAAAGATATAGTAAATTATATTAAAAAAAATGATGCAATTGTTTTAAATGACTCAAGAGTTATAAAAGCCAGATTGGAAGGAAAAAAAGAAAGCGGAGGCAAGATTGAATTGCTTATCATAAAAAAAGTTCAGCAAGGCTATGAATGCCTTATAAAGGGAAAAATATCTGAAGGAAAAAAAATTTATGTAAATGAAAAAGAAGGAAAAATTATTGAAAAAAGAGGTAGCAAATATTTAATCGATCTTGATATGAGCATCGAAGAAATAAAAAAGATAGGAAAAATTCCATTGCCTCCTTACATAAAAAGCGAGGTTGATGAAAATATCTACCAAACAATTTTTGCAAAAGAGGACGGCTCCATAGCAGCGCCTACTGCGGGCCTGCATTTTACTGAAGAACTGGTTAAAAAAATCGAAGAAAAGGGGGCGAAAGTTTGCTATATCACGCTTCATGCGAGCATTTCAACCTTTATGAATGTGCTTGAAGAAGAATATTATTCCATAAGTCAGCAATCTGCTGAAATTATAAATAGTGCAGAAAGAGTTTTTGCAGTTGGAACAACAACAATGAAAGCTCTTGAGAGTTCTTCAAAAAATGGGAGAGTTTATCCGTCCTCTGGCTGGAGTAATTTAGTAATAGAGGATGGTTATGTATTTCAATCTCCTGTCCGCTATCTCATAACAAATTTCCATATGCCAAACTCTCCACCTCTTAAATTAACTTCTGCTTTCTGTGGAATAGAAAGGCTAAAGAAGGCTTATGAAGAAGCATTATTACATGATTACCGCTTTTTAAGTTTTGGAGACGCGATGTTAATATGTTCAGAATAGTTGAAGAATGCGGAACGGCAAGGACTGGCTTAATAAAAGTAGGAAAAATTACACTAGAAACCCCTGCTTTTTTACCTGTTGCAACAAAAGGGGTAATAAAAACTTTAACTCCAGAAGAGGCAAAAAAAGCTGGTTGCAAGGCAATAATTGTTAATTCCTTACATATTTATAGGCGAGCATTTGAAATTGTTTGTAAGCAAGGAATACATTCTTTTATGAAATGGGAAGGAATAATTTTCAGTGATAGCGGGGGTTTTCAATCAATAAAAAATTTTCCATCTCATACAATAGATGAAGGAATAATTTTCAGCATGCCAGACGGGGCAAAAGAAATTTTATCTCCAGAAAAATGTATAGAAATTCAGAAAAAAATAGGAAGTGATTTTATTTTTATGCTAGATGATTGTCCTTCCTATCCTTATAGCAAGAAAAGAGTTGAGAAATCTGTTGAAAGGACAATTTCATGGGCTAAAAGGAGCATTGGTGATAATATTTTTTCAATTGTTCAAGGAGGGATATATGAAGATCTAAGAGAGAAATGTGCAAAAGAGCTTGCAAAAATAGATTTTTACGGCTATGCTATAGGAGGACTTTGCATAGGTGAGGAAAAAAAAGATATGATAAAGATTGTTGAATTTACAGCAAATCTCCTCCCTTACGAGAAACCACGTCATTTAATGGGTGTAGGCTCCCCAGAAGATATAGAAATATGTGTTAAATATGGAATAGACATATTCGACAGTGCTTTCCCTACAAGAAATGCAAGACATGGAACAATTTTTACAAGTAAAGGAAAAATTTCTCTTGGTAAGAAAAAAATTAAAGGAGATGCAATTGATGAAAATTGTAATTGTTATGCATGCAATAATTTCTCTCTTGATTATTTAAATTATTTATTTATGGAAAATGAAATGCTTGCTCAAAGACTTGCAACCATCCACAACCTATATTTTATGAATAAATTCATGGAAAATCTAAGAGAAAAAATAAAGGAGGGAAAAATTTGGTTATAACTTATAAACTATGTCTCCTTCCCTAACTCTATCTATAACCTTTATTCCTATATCATCCCCTGCCTTTGCTTCATTTATTTTTTGCTTGTTTATTTCCATTGATTCAACGACTTGCTCAAAATCTGTTGTTTGACCTTTTATTCTAATCCTGTCTCCTATTTTTAAAGTTCCACTTTTTATCTTTATAGCTGCAACTCCTATCCTAGAAAAGAAATGCTCAACAATTCCAATTTCTTCCATAAATTGAAATAAACAAAGGTTAAAAAACTTTTTCAATTTCTAAAGAAAAATCCATGCTTTTTACAGAATGGGTTATGCATCCAAGAGAAATTATATCAGCGAACGAATAATTTACAATATTTTCAGGATTTATACCACCTGATACTTCTACTTTTATTTCAGGATTTATTTCTTTAATCTTTTTCATTGCAATTTTTCCCTTAGCAGGGGGCATATTATCAAGCATGATTATATCCGCTCCTTCTTCAGCAGCAATTATTGCATCATCTATACTACCTACTTCTACCTCCACTTTCATTCCGCTACTTTTAGCTCTTTTAACCGCCTCTCTTATAGGAATGCATGCAAGATGATTGTCTTTTATAAGAATACCATCATAAAGCCCCATTCTGTGAGGCTCTCCTCCGCCAATTTTCACTGCCTTCTTTTCATATTTTCTGAAGCCAGGTGTTGTTTTTCTTGTTGCTGAAATTACTATTCTTGGATTTTTCTTTCTGCATTTTTCTACAAGTTCTCTTGTAATTGTTGCAATTCCACTCATCCTGCAAATGAAATTTAAAGCAAGCCTCTCGCCAGCTAGAATATTTTTTATTTTACCATTTATCTCTATTATTTTTTCATTGCATCTAACACTTTCCCCATCTTTCTTTAAAGCTTTTGCATCGCAATTTAGCCTATTGAAAACTTCAATTGCTTCTTCAACTCCTGCAAGAACACATTTTTCATTTGCCTTTATATATGCTTTTCCCTCTTCCTCCTTTAGCAGTAGATTTGATGTTATATCTCCCTGCTCACCGAGATCTTCTTTAAGGAATCTATCTATATCATCCACACTGCTAATATAAAGAGTATTTAAAAATTCTTCCAGAATATTTAAATATACTATAAATTATTCCATCAATGGAAAAAATGGAAAAAATTGTGATTTCAATTGCATTTATCCTACTGGCAGTTGGTATTTTATCAAATGCATTGCTTGCTGGAAAGGAGGTAAAGGATTATATAGAGATTAATGGAAAAAAGATTTCAATGGATGAAATTTTTAAAAAATGCGAGTTAAAGGAAATAGAAGTGAAAAATAAAAGCTATTCTGGTGCTTCTCTTGTTTGTATAATAAAAATTGCTGAAATTAGATGCCCTGAAGAACATCACTATACCCTAATTGGCTCTGATAATTATCAAAAAACAGTTTCATGGGAAGATATGGAAAAAGGAATATTGACAAAAGAAAGGAGCACAATTTTTCCTCATTTACCCGGAGCTTTCTGGGTCAAAAATGTTATAAAAATTGAGGTGACAAAATGAAGAAAATAATTACTTCAACAATTTTATTTGGCTCTATTTGGGGGTTAATAGAATGTTCAATTGGCGACTGGCTTCATGGCTACAATCTTAGCTTCATTACCGCAGGCATCGCAATTTTCATAATGGCAGCTACCCGCCACCACTTCCGCCAGCCAGGCATGCAGGCGGGCATGGCATTAATTGCTGGCTTACTTCGATGCTTTAATCCCATGGGAGGATGCTTGCTATGTGCAGCGATTGCAATAGTTATTGAAGGAGCTGTTTTTGAAGGGATATGGCGTATTCCCTGGCAGAAATATGAAAGCTTGACGATGAAAGCAGGGATGGGTATAATTTCCTTTTATACAATTTTCTTTTCTGGCTATTTTGCAACTCAAATTCTTACCCCTCTTACTGTGGGGAGATTCTATCTATCTGATTTAGTTGCAGTAATTCCAAAAATATTTGCAAGCTCTTTATTTGCTGGAATAATTGGTTCATTTGCACTGCCTCTTGCTTGTTTACCTTTTAAATTGGAAATAAATGAAAAATTGTATTATACAAGTGTATATTCAATTATAACAATTTGCTGGCTCGCGGTGATGCTTGGCATATGAAAATACTGATGATAGGGGCTAAAAATAGTGGAAAAAGCACAACAGCATATAATATATTTAAAAATTCTGATTGCTGTGGCATAATTTGTTTACCCGTATTCAAAAATGGGATAAAGATAGGAAGTGATGCAATTAGGATGGATAATAAAAAAAGGATAAAGTTTTCTAGAACCAAAAGATATGCGGATTTTGAAGGAATAAAAGTTGGAAAATATGTAATAAATAAAGAAGGAATAAAGTTCTGTATTAATGCTATAGATGAAGGGATAAGGAAAAGAAAGTTAGTTGTGATTGATGAATTTGGAATTTTAGAAAAAAATAAAAAAGGATTATATAGAGCTATTAAAAGAGCTATTGAAAGTGAAAATGATTTATTTTTGATTTTAAGAAAGAGCCTTGAAAAAGATTTTTTAAAAATTTTTCCATATGATTTTGAAATAATATATAAGAAAAAAATGTCTATTTGAAATGTTCATATCCAATATTTTTAATTTCCTTTTTTTCTCCTTTAGAAATCAAATAAATTTTATTTTCCTTTATAACTTTTCCAATTTTCTTAATATCTATTTTATTTTCAAGATTTTTTCCGTCTCCAAAAGGAATTGTAAAAATTAATTCATAATCTCCTCCAAAATACAGAGCTTTATCTATATCATTTTTTGCAATATCAGCGAGTGGTAATTTTTCTTCATATATCTCAAAACCTACATTATTTATTTTCATTAGTTGATATAAAGAACTTGCCAGCCCGTCAGATATGTCCATACAGCATGAAACTTTTTTTGATTTTGAAAGCATAATTCCTTCTTTTACTCTTGGCATAACTTTCAAAATTTTCTCTTTTTCTTTGCTTAAAATAAATGCTCCTTTCCCTAACTCACCAGTTACATATACATCATCCCCTACTTTTGCTCCTTTTCTGAGCATCGCTTCCTCTTTTTTAACCTTTCCAATTGCTGTCACTGATATCAAGATTTTATCCGCCTCTTTGGTGTCCCCTCCTATAATTTTTCCTCCAAAACTCTTTATACAGTCCTCCATTCCATCAATAATTTCATCAAAAAATCTTTTATCAATTTTCCTTGGAATTGCCAAAGAAGTAAGTATTGCAACAGGCTCTGCACCTTTTGATGCTAAATCGCTTAAATTAACAGCAATGCTATACCATCCAATATCATAAGGTTTTGAATTTTTCGGAAAATGAGTTTTTTCATATACTATATCTGTTGTAAGAACAAAGTAATAGTCATTTATTTCAATAAATGCACAATCATCGAATGGAATTGAAAATCTTTTGAGCAAACCTTCGACAATTTTTCTCTCGCCTAATTCTGATAATTTCATAAAAATATATCGGAGAGATATATAAATCAGTATTTTTCACCTTCATTTTGTTACCCTTATACCTACGATGTGTCTGCTCTACCGTGGTTTCATCTATTGCTTGACATTGCTCCAACGCCACCTCCGTAAAAATTTAAATAATTGAGTAATATTACAAATTGTGGGAGCATGGTGTAGCCAGGGATCATTGCGGGCTCCAGTTATGGGGATGATTTAAAGAGGGTCATCCGAGAGATGAGGAATAACTGGAGCGATGACCCATAGAAGAGACCCGCCGACCTGGGTTCAAATCCCAGTGCTCCCACTTTAAGAGTGATAAAATGAAAATAAATGCAAAAATAATATTGTGTTTGCTTGTAATAATTGCGGGAATAGTTTACTATTTAATGTGGAACCTAAAATATAATGCCTGGAGTGATATAGGGATTTATTCAGTAACCATATTCTTCGTTGGTTTTGGAGTTTTTGGTCTTATTTACAGCGCCATCAAAAGAGGACAAGAAAAAACATGAAAAAACACTCTTTCAGAAAAATTTTTTAATCTAATTTTAATTCTTTTTGAAGCCGGCGTAGCTTAGCGCGGTAGAGCGGCTGACTTGTAACCTCGTTAATAAAGGGGCACGAAATCAGCAGGTCAAGGGTTCAAATCCCTTCGCCGGCTTTAAATGCTTTTTAACAAATTCTCTATAGTAAATTAGATTATCTGGATTGAGCATCTCACATGTTTCCCTTGTTGAATAATTACTCCATATAGCGACCATTATTTTGCCCATCTCCTTTATCTTATTCTCAGATATTATTCCATTTTTGACTAAATAACATATTCTGTTAAAATTTAGAAATATCTTATGCAATTGGTACTTTTCTTTATTATTTTTCTCCATTTTAAGCCTCATTTATAACCATTTTGTTTTATATAAATGTTTTTACTAACAACTCTTATCTATCTCTCAATTAGAAATAGATATCCAGAAAATGGCGCGTTTCGATGTTTGGGGAATCAAATGAATATGTTGTGGGGACAAAAAATTTCAAGGGAACAAAATTTTGTTTCAAATACATTACAATAAATGCTTTAATAGGAGAATATAGGATATGCCTTTATGGTTTTCCAGTAA
>JAWAYL010000050.1:0-6716 GCA_038818725.1 Thermoplasmatota archaeon
ATTTTTGTATTAAAATTAATACAAAAATTTTAGTTTTGGATAAAATTTAAGTTGGTCAATAATTTATTTCAACAAAAAAACAGATTTAAAAATTGTAAATCTGTATCTGCCACATGCGGAAATACTGATGTTATCAGAAATTTTTTAAATAGAAAAACATTTCACCCATATGATAACGGGAAAGGAAAAAAAACCATTAATTAAAAATTTACCTGGAAAAAATGCTAAAAAGATTATAGAGAGAGATGAAAAATATATTGCAAATACAACAAAAACATCTCCTGCGGTTGTTAAAGATGCAAAGGGTATTGTTTTTGAAGACGTGGATGGAAACATATTTTTTGATTTTGTATCAGGAGTAGGAGTTGTAAATGTTGGGCATGCTCATCCGAAAGTAGTGGATGCAATAAAAAAGCAAGCAGAAAAGTTTATTCATTTTGCTGGAACAGATTATTATTATCAAGTTCAAGTTGATTTGGCAGAAAAACTTTGCAGCATAACTCCAGGTAGATGGAATAAAAAAGTTTATTTTGGAAATAGCGGGGCGGAAGCAATTGAATGTGCAATAAAATTGACAAGATGGGCTACAAATAAAAAATTTTTCATCTCTTTTATAGGAGCATTTCACGGCCGCACAATGGGAGCGATGGCATTGACTGCAAGCAAAATAGTTCATAAACAGAGATTTTTCCCATGGATGCCAGGCGTAGTTCATGTACCGTATCCAAATCCTTATCGAAATCCTTTTGGAATAGATGGCTATGAAGAACCAGATGAACTTACAAATGCAGTGATAAATTATATAGAATATATCTTCAAACATTTTCTCCCAGCTGATGAGGTTGCCGCTCTTTTCTCTGAGCCAATTCAGGGAGAAGGAGGATATGTTGTTCCACCAAAAAACTTTTTCAAGAATTTGAAAAAATTTTTGGAAGAAAAAAATATATTGTTTGTTGACGATGAAATTCAGGCAGGATTTGGAAGAACTGGCAAAATGTGGGCAATTGAGCATTTTGGAATTCAACCAGATATAATAACAAGTGCAAAATCCATAGCATCTGGCTTGCCACTTTCTGCATGCATTTATCCATCTAAAATTGATTTTGGAGTAAAAGGTGCTCATTCTACCACCTTTGGCGGCAACCCACTCGCTTGCGCCGCATCGCTTGCAACCATTGAGTTGCTTGAAAATGGGTTGATTAAAAATGCGGAAAAGCAAGGTAAATTGATGGGAAAGAGATTAAATGAGTTTGTTGAAACTTATGAGATAGTTGGAGATGCTCGTGGTATAGGATTAATGCAGGCAACAGAGATAGTAAAGGATAAGAAAAGTAAGAGGGTTTTCCCAAAAGCAAGAGATGAAATTGTTGAGAGATGCTTTAAAAAAGGAATTCTCTTGATTGGATGCGGTGAAAGCGGGATAAGATATATACCTCCCCTATGCATAGATGAAGAACAAATGGAGAATGCAATGAATCTTGTAGAGGAAGCAATTAAAGAAACTATTAGAAATCTTAAATCATAATTGGAATACCCTTTTTTATTTCATATTCTTTTTTGCAATTTTTGCATTTAAGTTTTCCACTGACAATTTCTTTTTCATCCTCTTCCTTTATTTCTAAAATTAAATTTCCTTTGCAATATGGACAGCAAAGCAATTTTACATGCTCTTTCTTCATAAATTTAAATATTCATTTATGATATTTTAAACATGCGCATAGCATTAAAAATAGGTTACGATGGAACAATATTTGATGGATTTGCAAGGCAAAAAGGAAAAAATACAGTAGAAGGAGAAATAATAAAAATTCTTAAAAAAAGTAAGCTAGTTAAAGATATAAAAGATGCAAGATTCCAGTATGCTGCAAGAACAGATAAAGGAGTTAGTGCAATTGCAAATGTAATATCATTTAATTGCAAAGGAAATGCTCTTAGAGTGTTTGAGAATTCTAAAAAAATATGGATTTTTGGATATGCACATGTTGATGAAAATTTTAATCCAAGGCATTGCAAAAAGAAAAGATATAGATATTATGTTTATGACAAAGGATATGATATTAAAAAATTAGTTGAGGCGGCAAGAATTTTTGAAGGGGAACATGATTTTGCTTATTTTGTTAAAGATAGAAAAAGGACAATTGCAAAAATAGATAAAATAGAAATAAGCATAGGAAAAATAATAAAATTTGATTTCGAGGCAAAATTTTTTTTATGGAATCAGATAAGAAGAATAATGGCAGCGATTTTAAGCGTGGGAGAAGGAAAATATAGCTTAGATAGCATAAAAAAATCTTTAGAAAAAAAGGAAAGAATAAATTTTGGATTAGCACCAGCAGAGAACCTCATTTTAATTGATATAAAATATGATTTTGATTTTATTCCATTTATTCAACCAAGATTCTTAATAAAAAATGAAATTTTTAAAGATATAAATCAAATTCAAAATCTTTAAATTTAAAAATCTGTTTTATGGTAATGGCAGATATTAGAAAAAAAATTGAAGAAGATAGAGGGATTTTGAAAAAAATACAGCTTCTTATTCCAGGCTATGAAGGCTATAGGCGGAGAGAAGATATAAGGAAAGCAGATAATTTACTTCGCAACCAGCTTGCTGATAAACTCAAAGTTGCAAGAAATGATGTAGAAAATTTAAGGAAAAATCTTGTTTATAAATATGAAACAAAGAATCTCGAAAGAGTGGGAAATTTACTCAATTATTTCCAGAAAATAGATGCTCAACTAAGGCATGCAGAGCATGGCTATTCTGGAATTTCTCCCGCAATAAGAATAGGGGAAGAGGAATTAAATAAGCTATATGAATTTGACTATTCAATGGCAAAAATTATAGAAGAAATAGGCAATGAAGCATCGAAAATAAAAGGCGCGAGAGAAGAGGAAATCCCTGAGGAAATTGAAAAAATAAGGAATATGCTTGAAGAATTTGAAAAAACATTTAAAATGAGAATGGTTTATATTACAGGAACAGAGGTGTAAAATGTTGTTTGGAGGAAGCAAAAGGACAGATGCAACAGCAGGAGGAAAGGAAGGAATAATAGGAGCGATGACAATTGCATGGGATGATACCTATAAGAGAGATTTTATAATGTGGAAAGTACCTCGTAACATTAGGCTTAATGATAATATTGTTGTAAGAGAAGATGAAATAGCAGTATTTTATAGAGATGGAAAAGTTCTAGCATATTTAGATAAGCCAGATAGATATGCTTTAACAAGCCAGAATGCCCCAATTCTCGGCGGGCTAATAAGGGCTTTATCAGGAGTAAAGCAGCAGGCGGAAGTATATTATATTCAGAAAAAAGTTTTTGATGGAAAATTTGGAAGCAAACAGCCTTATCAATTTAAAGATAAAGAATTTGGGATAGTAAATTTACGAGTATTTGGAGAATTTCGCTATAGAGTAGATAATCCAGTGAATTTTATAAATCAATTTGTTGGCACACTTAATTATCAAACAAGTGCAGAAGTAGAAGAAAGAATAAAGGAACAAATGGTTTTGCTTGTATACGACGCAATTGGTCATTTAAAAGAAAAAGGAATGGGTGTAACTGATTTGGCACCAAATTTAACAAACATAGAGCAAATTGTTCTTGAAAAATCAAAAGATCATTTTGGAATGTATGGAATTGAGATAAATAAAGTATCTGGGCTATATATAAATCTTCCTGAAGAAGTTCAGAAAGCAGTTGATACAAGGGCGAGCATGCAAGTCTTAGGAACAAATTATTTACAATATCAAGCGGGGCAGGCAATGAGAGAAGCAGCTCAAAATCCATCTGGCACCGCAGGCGCTGGCGTTGGCATAGGCGCTGGCATCGGAGCGGGCTATGCAATGATTGGAAGCATGACACAAGCAATGCAACCTCAGCAAGGTAAAGCTTGTATAAAATGTGGTGCAATGATTCCATTAGATGCAAAGTTTTGCTCAAATTGTGGGGCAAGGCAGGAAAAAATTGAATGTCCTAACTGTAAAGCATCTTTGCCAGCGGATTCAAAATTTTGCTCAAACTGTGGAGCAGCTTTAGGAAGCAAAAAATGCTCAAATTGTGGATTTGATTTGCCAGCAAATGCAAAGTTTTGCTTAAATTGTGGAAAAAGCGTGTAAATATGGCTAAAATAAAGTGTCAAAAATGCGGTGCATCCATAGATATAGAGCCAGGCGAGAAATTTGTCAAATGTGAGTATTGTAGCTCCCAGATGTATATAGATAAAAGTCGTGTTGGTTTCTTTTATATAGTTGAAATAAAAATAGATGAAAATGAGGCAAGAGGCATATTTAAAAGATGGAGTGCTGGCTCTGCTATGGCAAAAGATTTGGAAAATTCCGCAAAGATATTGAAAATAATTCCTCAATATTTTCCTTTATATATGTTCAAAAGAGATGTTGATGGAAAGGAAGTAATTTATTTTGAGCCAGCAAAATCAACAAGTTTGCCAGGAATGCATGCCCTGAAAATTCCGGCAGGAGACATAAAAATATTTGATCAGAATTATAAAGTTGATCAAAAAATGCTTATACAGCCAGATTTAGGAATGGATGCTTATTTAAATAATCTTCCAGGAAAAGCAATAGAGCAGGCCTTAGTATTTTTCCCTATATGGTATATTGAATATGATTATAAAGGAAATATTTACAATGTTGTAATTGATGCATCATCTGGCGAAGTATTTTCTGAGAAATTCCCTACAAGGGAGAGTTATCCTTACATTGCAGTCGCTTTTATTGGCTTCTTTTTATTCTTGATTTATGGCGTTATTTCAGCTTTCTGGAAATTGAAATATGGATTAATTGGAATGGCGATTACAATTCCTTTTTTATTCCTTGCATCCTATTTTGTAGCAAAAAAAATGTGAGGTGATTGCATGGAAATATCCTTTAGCATAGCATGCCCTTCATGCGGCGGGGCTTTAAATGTTGAAGAAGGGAAGAAAGTTATTTCTTGTAAATATTGCAATGCGGTTATATGGCTTGAAGGTGATGAAGGTGTTTATACAGTTATGTTTGCAAATAATGTTAATAGAGATAAAGCAAATTTGATTTTACATGAATGGTTCGGAAAAAAATTGAAAGCAAGAGATTTAAAAAAATCATCTGAAATAGTTGAGATATTTCCAATTTATTTACCCTTCTGGAGAATGAAAGCAAGGGCTGCGGGATGGGTATGCGGGTATAGAGAAGAGAGGCATTATGATGCAGCAAGGAAAACTACAACTGTAAAAAAAGTGCCAATGGAAAAAATGGTTTTTCGAGATTTTGATTACACCCAGATTGCATGCGATGCAGGAGATATTGGAGTGAGATATCTTCGCAATTTAGAAGGAAAAATTATTCAGGCAAATGTTGAGCAAATTCCAACATTTGAGGTAACAACTTCAAAAAGCGATGCGTTTAATTCAGGCATTGAAAAAATAAGGCAAGATGCAATAAGAAGTGCAGGAGTTGAAAATATAACATTTCATAAGATGCACATCATACCAAAATCCTTCATGCTCATCTATTATCCTGTATGGATTGCAAGATATAAATATAAAGATAGAATGTATTTCGCCACAATTGATGGTGTAACTTCGCGAGTTATAGCGGGCAGGGCGCCTGGCGACGCACTTTATCAAGCCTTAATTATGACAGGTGGAGCAATTGCTGGTGGGATGGTGTCATCATTTGGCATTTGGGCAGTTGGCGAAACACCTGCATTCGGCTTTTTTGCCATTATTGTTGGCTTCATTATCTTTATTGCGAGCTATTTATTTTTCAGGCACGGAAGTGAGATTGTTGAGGGAGATATAGAGAAAAAGTATGAATTATCTTTAAAATCGATTAAAAATATAAAAATTGATACACCGGGAAATATTTTTGGAGGTGGGAAAATATGAATGTTGTTCATGTTAAATGCCCAAAATGCAAAAATTTATTTTTTTCAAAAAAAACTGATATAGCTTTTATTTGCGAAAATTGTGGAACATTGCATATAAGAGAAGATGAAATAAAAATTTTTAATTATGAATTCTGGAAGTTTTCAAAGAATATGGAGGGAGAAAAATATTACATGCCTTTCTGGAAAATGGATGTAGTGGTAGATATTCATGAAAGTAAGGTTGTTGGAATCATGAAAATTGCAAATTTATTTAGAGATAAATCTGGAATAACATCTGTTTATGTTCCTGGAGTTGATTTCTCGCCGGAAGAATTCAGGCAGTGGTCGAATCTCTTAACATTTAATCAATTTAAACCTGAAATTGAAAAATCCACAAAAATTGAAAGAATTCCATTAGCGATAGGTGAAAAAGAAGCGGAAAAACTCACTGATTTTCTAATCCTTAGTTACGAAGCTGAGAAGCCAGGCGTTTTGCAATATATAGATTATGAAATGAAAATAAATGAAAAGAAAATTGTATATGTTCCAGTTTATCTATCAAACAATAGATACGTAATAGGAGTATAGCAAGTTTTTTAATGTTTTTTTCATTTACTTTCATGAAAGCATTGGCATTTGCAATATCTCTTCTAATGATTGCTCCTATAGCAGTTCAAAAAAGCAATGAAAATATTTTTTCTGGCTATACAAATTTTATTTATAAAGAAGGTTATCCTGTTTTGCCATATAAATATGAAACATATGTTTTTCCATTTGGAACGGAAATAAAAGAAATAAAAGTAGAGGAAAAAAATATTGAAAAAATAAAATTAAATGAAAAAA
>JAWAYL010000051.1:0-6676 GCA_038818725.1 Thermoplasmatota archaeon
TGCGTTTTTATTTCTATAATCTCTACTACATATGGAATTGACGATAAAATTTAAAAAAATTTAGTGTGCTTTACAAATTAAAGCATAGAACTATTTTTCGACAACACCCTCAAATATGGAAAAAGTTATTTATTAGTAAATGAATTTTAACCAGATGAAAACTCTCGTGCTTTGCATAGATAGAGACAACGACTTCGGAGAAAAAGCAGGCATAGCATCTCCAATAATAGGCAAAAAAGCAAACCTGGAGGCGGCGCAAAAATTAGCTCTTAAAGATCCTGAAGACACAGATTCCAACTGCCTTTTTTCAGCAATAGCAACCTATGAAAACATTGAGAACGCAGAAATTGCAACAATATGCGGTGATAAAAGGGTAGGTGTTATATCAGATTCAATTCTTGCAAAACAACTTGATGAAGTGCTTGAGAAAGTAAAGCCAGATAAGGTAATTCTTGTTACAGATGGTGCAGAAGATGAATATATAATTCCTATAATAAGTTCAAGAATAAAGATAGATTCTTTAAAAAGGGTTGTTGTTAAACAGAGTCAAACACTCGAAGGAACATATTATTTAATTACTAAGCTAATGAAAGAGGAAAAATTGCAGAGAAGAATTATGTTACCAGTTGCTATAATACTCCTTATCTGGGGATTTGCGATAATATTTGGCTCATTTTCTTTAGGCTTATCTGCCATTTTTATCGTTCTTGGAGTATATTTGCTTGTGAGAGTATTGCATATTGAAGAATTTATTTTAAAAGCTTTTAAGGAATTTGTTTTAGGATTAAAAATAGGAAGAATGACTGTTTTTTCTACCATACTTTCTTTTTTTATAATAATTCTTGCTTTTGTGTCTGAGATAGAATTACTTAAAAATGCTAATTTAAAAACACCAGAATATGTTATAAAATTTTTAAATGATACAATATGGTGGATTGTCATAGCAATTCTAAATATTGCTCTTGGAAGATTTATAGATGTGTATTTTAAAGAAAAAAGAGTTTTATGGAGTTATTCAATTATTCCGTTCTCGCTTGTAGCTTTTGGTTTAATTTTTTCTGCTTCCCTTACAATTCTTCTTGAGATAATAAGAGAGAAATCAATACAATCAATATTCAGCGAATATGTTTTATCTGTTCCATTTCTTGCAAAAATTACAGGTGGGATACTTGTTGCTTTTATAGGAAGCGTGCTATATCATATCTTAGAGGATATTTATGGAAAAGAATGAAATATTATTCTATATTTTTATAGTATTTGCATTATGGTTTATCCTGATTTATTCCTTAAAAAAAATTGGTAAAAAATACGGGCTCGAAGCATCTTTTCCCTTGCTAATATGGAAAACGGAAAAGGGCAAAAATTTAATTGACAGAATATCAAAAAAATTTGACTGGAAATATTATGGAAATTTATCAATTTTTCTTTGTATTGCTGCAATGCTTGTAACAACCTATCTTATTTTAAGAAATGCGCTTCTCTCCTTTATTATCTCGCCTGAGAGGGCGCCCTCCCCCAGGGAAATGGTTGGTATACCTGGAATAAATCCGATTATACCTGTTGGTTATGGAGTGACAGCTCTTGCAATCGCTATAATAGTTCATGAATTTTCTCACGGAATTCTTGCAAGATATAGTGGATTAAAAATAAAGTCGCTTGGCCTCATTTTTCTTATTTTTCCGATAGGAGCATTTGTTGAGCCAGATGAAGAAAAGTTGAAAAGAGTTAAAAAAATAAGGAGAAGCAGGGTTTTTGCATCTGGTCCGGCCTCAAATATAATTGTTGCAATAATATGCATATTTTTGCTTTCATTTTTATCAATGAGTATTGTTGCTAGGGAAGAAGGATTAATTATAAATTATTCTGCATTTGGTATAGAAAGAGGAAGTATAATAAGCAATATAGATGGAAGAGAAATAAAAAGCCTACATGAATTTTATGAAATGGAGAAGAATATGACGCCCGGAAAAGAATATTCAATCTCTGGAAAAAAATTAGTTTTTGGAGTATATGTAACAAATGTTGAAAAAAATTATCCAGCCGAAAAACATGAAATAAAAGAAGGGAGTATAATATATGAAATTAATGGAAGCAAAATAAAGAATTGGAGTGAATTTCATGAAATAATGAATGCTACAAAAGCATATCAGGAAATAGAAATAAAATATTTTTTAAATGGCTTAAAAAATGCAACTGTAATTCTTGAAAATAAATATAATTATACTAAAAAATATGAAGACAATGGTAAAGGATTTTTAGGAATCTCAGTTGTTGGGCTCGATGATATAGTTGTTGAGCCAGAATATTATAAAAATCTTTTAAATCCTTTAACTAAAAATAATTTTAACTCATATTGGAATAAATTTCTTACTTTTCTAACATTTCCTTTTGCTGGCTTATCTCCCTTCCCAAAAGATTTGGCAAGCGCTTTTATTTGCTCACCTATTTTCTGGATTTCATATAATTTGATTTACTGGATTTTCTGGCTTAATTTTGCTCTTGGAACATTTAATTCTCTGCCATTGCTACCCTTAGATGGTGGATATATATTTAAAGATGGCATTTCCTTTTTATTTTCAAAAAGCGGAGAAGGAGAAAAAATTTCTTCACTGTTAACAAAGATTGTATCAGTAATAATACTGTTTATGATATTGTCAATTATTTTTATCCCTTATATTCGTCTTATTTTCTCTTCTTTATAAATATAAATAATGTGCAAACAACTATGAAGAGTAATAGTGGAGGAATAAGCCATGCAGGATTTGTTTTAAC
Organism: Thermoplasmatota archaeon; assembly: GCA_038818725.1. Classification (GTDB taxonomy): domain Archaea; phylum Thermoplasmatota; class E2; order UBA202; family JdFR-43; genus JACIWB01. The sequence goes on from JAWAYL010000051.1 coordinate 2,773, forward strand.
TTTCTCTTCTTTTATTTCTCTATATGGCAGAAGCGAGTTGGTGATTTTATTGTAGCAGGAATCTACTTCTCCATCCCCGTCTTTATCAAAAACATAATCGAGCATTCCATCTCCATCAACATCTATTTCTTTTGTCTGATGTGTTTCATTTTTATCTTTATTCCAGTAAATGTATGTTCCTTTGCTTTCTATCCATATTAAATAGCCATTTAAATTTTCATCGCTTACGTTTATTGTCTGGCTTGCATTTTTTGGATTTCCTCCTATTGCAATTTCTATTTCATCTGGAACATCATCAAAATCAAAATCATAGGGAATTTCAAAATAATATGTTTCAGATTTTGCAAAATTTGAGTTTGCTGAATTATCAACTGCTTTTATAAAGAATGAATATCTCCCACATTTATTAAATGAATTTTCATAGTAATATATCTTACCAGCCCCTTTTATCATTGCATATTCTGCCCCATCTATAAAAACAAAAACACTCCTAACCCCACTTTCGTCATCAACATAAGCAGAGATATTTATTTTCTCGCCAACTACTTGCCTGGCACCCGGCGGACTTATGGTGACGCCTGTTATATTTGGTGGACTTGTTTCTATTCCTTCATATATTATTCTTAAGATGCTTTTGTTGGTTTCAGCATGATTTTGCTCAATAGAAGTATCGAATGCTATTATAGCAAATTCATAAAATCCAATTTCATTGAACAGAAGGTTTGCATAATATATGTTTGTGCAACCAAACCTTTTCATTATATATTCATTTTCTCCTAAAACAACATATGCTTTATCGATTGATGTTTCATTATCATATATTCTTGCAGATATATTTACATATTTCCCAATTCCCTGAATATCTGGCTCTGCCCTTATTCCTTCTATTGCTGGAGGATAAAAATCATCTATTCTGCCAATCTTTATATCTTTTATAACATAATTGTTTTCAAGATTCACCTCTCCATCACATGCTACTTCTACCATTATGCTATATTTTCCTTCTTCAAATTTGCATGGTATAACAACTCTTTCCCATTTTTTCTTTTCTACGAATTTTTCTACTGTTGAATTTTGAATTAACACAAAATTGTCATCCTTTTTTGAATACAATGATATTTTTGCTGTCGCATTCTTATATCCAACATTATGAACAATTATTGAAATATTGAATGTGGAATTTCCTTCAGGATTTGATGGCTCAAAAAGCACATCATCCATATTTATTTCTAAATCAGGCATTGGTTCAACTGTCAAATAAGTATGCCACCAGTTGTTGCTCATATCTTTTTCAACAATTTCTCCTTTCTCATTTATCCTTGCAATTACTTCCCACCTTCCATTGTATTCTTCGCTTCCATATTTTGCAATCCATTCAAAATTTATTTCTTTTATTTCATTTACCTTTAAACCATTTATCGATTTAACAAATTTATAGGAATTATTTCCCTGATATATAAGTAAAGAAACATTTATTGGGATACTTTCATTTATATCTTTTACACCACTATTTTTTGCATATACAACAAAATTTAATTTTTCTCCTTCCTTAACATTTTGCCCACAATCAATTTTTGTTATTGTTAAATCTGGAGCAGTATCAACATCGATAAAAACACTATTTTCTATTCTATAATCTGAGGCATCTATCATTATTATATCCACCCTCCATTTTCCAGGATTATCAACAAACCTGTAAAAATCTTCTATATTCCATAGTTTCCTATCAAAAGATGGCATAAATGAATAGCCTAAATCATCAATATATACTGTATTTTCAGCCTCATCAGCTTTTGCAACGATTTTTATTTCTATCGCATTCACTGATCCGCCACTTCCTCGCCATTCATTTATTTTTTCTCTTGGTATCTCATATTTATGCCATCCCTTATCTGCTGTTAGTGTAGATAGTGGAATTTCAACTGATTTAGGAGAAGAGCCAGAAATATAGAGAGTGTATATTAAAGAGCTTTTTGAGTTATATTTATCGATTCTATACCAGAAATAGAGTGAAGGAATATTTGAAAGAGGTATTTCATAGGTAATGTTTTGCTTAAGCCCACACGAATCATTTGAATTAACTTTTCTATTCTGAAACTCCCATTTCCCTATATAATTATTCAATTTTAGTTCAATTGCTCTTGCTCCAGAATTTGCAATGTTGCTTATTTTTGAGCTAGCGGTCCATTCATTATTTGAAAATAAAGAAGTTGAACCGTCTTTTTCAAAACTTGCATCACTTATTGGCATTGAATATGATGCAATTTTTCCTTCAGGAGAGTAAAGAATTGCAACAACTTCATTTAACTCAGCATCGCTTTCAACTTCTATTCTGCTTATTGTGTCATTTCCAGCAATTCCTATAATATAATTTTTTTTCATTTCTTTTAATTTTCCATTCCAACCATGAGAGTTATTTGAAAATAAATTATATTCAAGGTTTTGAGTTTCTATCCAGCAAGCATCGATATAAGCAAGAATCTCGTGCTCTTTGGTATCAAATAAGGGAGATACCTCTACTATAAAGGAAATTGTTGCATAATTTTTTCCTTTTAAATAAGATGTTATATTTTTTGTTATTTCCTTCCATCCTCCAGTGGAGTAGCCCATTTCAATGCTCTGTCCATCTATTGTTATTTTCCACATAGCATCTATATCTGATGAAAAATAGATTTTTGAATGAAGAATGTAATAGCCTAACCCACCATCAGGTACTTTAAAATCCTGATATAACTTCGCATAGCTCGCCGTCCATAAATAGCCAGCCCCATAAATTCCCTTTGCATATATTCTATAGCATTTATCCTTTTCAACAGGATCAATATAATAGCTCATATTCCATTTAATTGTCCCCTCGGTAATGTTTTTCCATGCAACTTGTTCTTCAAATTCACAATTTTTTATCCCAGAATATATTTTTCCAAAATCTCCTTCTTTGATGCCATTTTCAATAGTATCCCAGTATATGTAATAAAATCTTCTTTCATGTGGCCTTGCTTCCCCTTCCATAACCCATATTACTGTTAAATTTGCATTTTTATATGCATCATAGTCGTCGCCCATAATTATTTCTCTTCCAACAACATTTTTAACAACCCATGTATTGTTTTTTAACTCATATTCAACAACTCTAACAGATTCAGGATAAAAATTTCTTTTCGAAAAGCTTCCCGCTTGCAGTTCATATATTTTATCCATAAGATATGTGAAATTGATGTTGCAGAAAACAATCTTATTTTCGAATGGATAATTTTCTCTTTCCCCAATCATCGAAACAATAAGCGGCACCCTATAATGCCACCCGCCATTCCACCATTCCGCCTGCCCTGGCGCGGGCGGAAACTGTGGATAAGATGGCTGGGCAACTTCAATTTGCAAAGTTAAGATGTTGTTATCTTCATTTAACTCGTCTATTGTTCCCCTATAATCAACAAATATGTAGAGAGTATGCTCCCCTTTTTCTGCAAACCAATATAATGTTTTTTCTTTTTCCTCGCTTGCGTTCAGCAAAGATATTGTAACTTCATCTACTTTGTTTGTTGAATTATCCACAAAAAGAGCGAGAGTAATGTTTTCAGCTTTTTCATCGCCTCTATTTCCAACTGTAACATTTACTCTAAGCTGATCTCCTTCATATATTTTATCTGGATAGTAAGTATATCTCACGATATAAAGGTCAGGTTTTCCTTGTGCATTTATAGTTGGCAACGCTAACAGCATAACAACAATAAACGCTTTGATTTTCACATTCCCTTATTAAAAAATGAATTATATAATTTATGGTTTCTTCAGTATTTCCGAGAGTGAAAATTTAGAAAAAAATATTAATCGAGGAAAAATCTTGTTTTATTAAATCAATTTTGATTTTATAGAACAATTTTGCTAACAGTTAGCTTTATAAAAA
>JAWAYL010000052.1:0-6391 GCA_038818725.1 Thermoplasmatota archaeon
ATTAATTTCTTTATTCTATGTCTTTTCCATTGGTGCAATATATTTTAATCCGTGTTTTTTCAACCACATTCAATACTTTACTATCTGCAGAGAAACCTCTATCAAATAAAACTAAATCTATCTTAAACCATTTTTCAGCTATGCTAAGTAATTCATTAACCAGCTTATCTTTTCTTGAAAAAGGAGTTACTGGAAAACCATACAGACATATCCTATAATCTTCTATTAAAGCATTTATTGTAATGTATTTGAAGCAAAATTTTGTTCCCTTGAAATTTTTTGTACCTAAAACATATTCATTTGATTCCCCAAACATCGAAACGCCTGCTCATCTATTAAAACAATTATTCTTTTGTTTCTGTTTTCTTTACTAATTATCCCAATTATATCTTTTTGTATATTCCAAAATTCAGTTCTTATTTCTTGCATGCTTTTCTTCTTTAATCTCTCATAAAAAGTATCTGCATCTGGAATGTTTTTATTTGCTATTTTTCTTAATCTTTTGCAGCCATTTTCTGGATATCTATTTCTAATTGAAAGATAGATAAGAGAAGCTAAAAATTCATCATCTTTATACAGTGAGTTAAACGAAATGAAAATCTATTTAATTTCCTTAAAGATTTATTTTTTGCCTGAGGCTTCATCCCCTCCCTTTTCAATTTCATAATTTGGGGATTTGCCTCAGGTAATATTTTTTTCTAAATTTTCACTTTCGGAAATACTGATTGCATTCTACATGGCGCCACCACAAAATATTTAAATATTCTAAAAATATTATGTTTATGGGTTTAAAAGGAGAGATACTCAAAGCAATGACATCACTCATAACTGCCGCCTTTGGGCTTGTGGCCGCTCTTGCATGGAATGGGGCGATCCTTGCAATATTTAAGGCAGTATTTGGGGAGCAGGAATCTATTCCAGCAATGCTTGCATATGCAATCATAGTTACAATTATAGCGGTTATAGCAACAATAATGATAGCAAGGGCTGCATCAAAAGTAAAGGAATAAGCATTATCTATTTATATCGGAAAATACTATTGCTTGGATGAAATTAGGCATAATAGGTTGTGGAGCAATAGGAACAGATGTAGCAAGAGCTGCCAACGAAATGGAAGAAATTGAAGAAATTTATCTTTATGATATAGTAGAAGAGAAGGCAAAGAAGCTTGCAAAAGAGCTTAAGAAAGCAAAATTTGAAAAAGTTGAAGAATTTCTAGAAAAAGTTGATGCAATTTTTGAAGCCGCCTCCCAGCAGGCGGTTTATGAGTATGCAGAAAAAATAGTAAGCAAAGGAAAGGACCTTGTAATAATGACAATAGGAGCTCTTTTTGATGATGAATTTAGGGAAAGATTGATTAAAAAAGCAAAGGAAGGAAAAGCTAAAATATATCTTCCATCTGGAGCAGTTGCTGGATTAGATGCAATAAAGGCTGCAAGCATTGGTGGGCTAGATGAAGTTACTCTTGTAACAACAAAAGCGCCAGAAGCATTTGGAAAACATTTTGATAAAAGAACAATTCTTTATGAAGGAAATGCGAGAGAGGCAATAAAGCACTTTCCGAAAAATATAAATGTGGCGGCATGCCTATCTTTAGCTGGCGTTGGTTTTGATAATACAAAAGTTAAAATTGTAGCTGATCCAGTTATAAAATATAATAGCCATAAAATATTAGCTCATGGAAAATTTGGAAGGTTGCGAGCTGAAGTAGAAAATTTGCCAAATCCAAAAAATCCAAGCACAAGCTATCTTGCATCGCTTTCAGCAATTGCGGTTCTTAAAAAACTTGTAAATCCCTTGCAGATAGGAATATGAAAAAATTATTGCTTTGCACGACAATTATTCTTCTTCTTTCAGGAGCTTATTTAAGCTACGACAAAACAAAAAAATTAAATGAAATGGTTTGCCAGGGTTGTATTGCAATAATTTCAAAATCTCAAAAATTTGAAGAATTTTGGATTGAGTATCCACATAGCTATGGAATTCATGGTTTGCCAAATCATCCAGATTGGGCTATAAACTATTCAAAAAACAAAATTTTGATGATTTTTTTCTATGGACCTGCTTGTGAGCCATGCTTACAGCAATGGGAGGAAATGAAAAATGCTGGCATCGTTGAAGGAAGTGAAGAGGATGGAAGTTTTTCTGAAAATTTTAGCTATGCCATGCTTGTTACAATAAATGTGTCAAAAGATTCAGATACAATAAGAGTTTATAATCCAAAAAGCTTTACTCCTACAACAGTAATTATGTTTGAAAAAAATGATAAAATTTACTGGTATGCCTTTTCTGGCCCACCAGATGGAGAAGGAGGCAGGCCATCCATAGATGGGCTGAAAAGCATATTGGAAAAAGCAAAAGGTGAGAAATGGCCTGCAATTTGAATTGCCACGCATGCCCTCTTGCATGGATATGCATCCCTCTCGCAATTGCATCATTTTTTGCTTTAAAAAAATCTGGATTGCAAAAAAAGAGAATTGCCTCACAAATTTCCTTTCTGCTAATCAGCAATTTTTCATTCATTTTTGGAGCGACTGGCTTGATTTATTCCTATTTTTATTGCTGGGAAAGCCCTCTTGCTGTTGCCGCCTGCCCGATTGGTGTGCTTGAGCATGCTTTTGCTGACAGAATTTTTTATCTTTTGATTTATTTAGCCGGCACAATTTTTACATTTAGCATTATTTTTGGAAGAGCTGCGTGTGGATGGGCTTGTCCTATTGGATTTCTACAGGATTTAATTAGAGGAAGGAAAATAAAAAAAGAGGAAAAAAAGCTCAGATATGCTAAATATTTTATTCTCATTGCAATTCCCTTTGTCTGTTTTTTTACCACCAAGTTAGCTTATACAGATATTTGCCCAATAGGTGGGCTAACTGGAACAATACCTTATTTAATTATTAATCCAAGTGGCTATACTTTTACTATCTTTTTTTATCCAAAAATGATTTTTGTTGCGGGTTTCTTTATTTTAATAATTTTCATTGCAAGAGGATGGTGCCGCTATTTATGCCCTGTTGGGGCAATGATGGCTTGCTTTAACAGAATAAGTTTCTTGCAGATAAAATATAGTGAGGAAAAATGTATAAAATGCTTTAAATGCTCTAAAATATGTCCTATGCAAATAGAAATGCCATATGAAAATAAAAGCAATGAATGTATAAGATGTGGAAAATGTATTGATGCATGTCCTACAAATGCTCTTGAATTTAAATGGCAATAAGAAAATTTGAATATAAGGATATAGATGCAGTGCTAAAGATTGCTAACGAATCTTTTCCAGAAAAATATTCATCTGATTTTTTACTTTATTTATGGACTTCATATCCAGATGGATTTTTAGTAGCGGAAAAAAATAATGAAATTGCTGGCTTTATTATAAGTGTAAAAATTTCTAAAACTGATTTAAGGGTTTTAATGCTCGCAGTAAATAAAAAATATAGAAGGCAAAGCATAGGAAGCTCTCTTTTAAGAGAACTTATTATAAGATTTCCAGAAGTAAGAAGAATTTTTCTTGAAGTAAGAACAGACAATCATGAAGCAATAAAATTTTATCTGAAAAATGGGTTCATAATAAAGGATAAAATATACGATTTTTATACAGATGGCTCACCTGCATATGTTATGGAGAAAATTATTTTTTGATATATAACAAACCAATTACTTTCTTTTTCTCAAAATATAAAAAATTAAGAAAGAGAGTAACAAAAGAGTAAATGAAAAAGAAGGCGTTTCATTTACTCTTTCTATTTCTTTTTCAGTTGAGAAGGAAAGAGAAAAATCTTCTTTTAAATTTAAGCCTCTCTCATCTTTTGCATTTTTTGATATATTTACAAAATAATTTTTCCCTCTCTCAAAATCAATTTTAATAATTAAATTGTTTTCATTCCATTCAAAAACAGCTTTTGAGGAAGGATAAATAAATAAATTTTCTTCAACAGAGCTTTTGTTCATTTTATGAGAAAATTTTATTTCAATTGTTTCGTGTATTGAAACATTTTCTTCTCCATCAGGGATATTTGTTGATAGTATTAATGGATTTTTTATAGAAAAAGAAAAAGAAAAATTTTTGCTCAACGGATTTCCATTTTTATCTTCAATATACTCTGTTATTGTAACATTATATTCTCCAGGAATATAGTATTTTGGATAAATTAAAAGCAACGAGTCATTTTCCTTCCATTCATAATTGAAAGGAATAAATGGCTCTATTTTTATTGCATTATGAAGCAACGAGTTCATTGGCTCTGAAAATTTAATTTTTATAAATTCATATAACTCGCTATTTAATGGCTCAGCATAAATCACCTCTGGAGGAATGTTATCTGGCAATGAAGTAAAAAATGAGAAATAAAATTCATCCATTTTTTGTCCGCTTATACGGTTTGCATTTTTTATTTTTACAGTGTATAAGGTATTATACTCCAGAATTGGATTTACTATCAATTCCTTTTCATTTTTCCATTCAAGGAAAAAGCTTGCTTGTGGAGATATTTCTATTTCAATGCTTTTATTCATTTCATGAGAGAATTTTATTATAATTGAAGCATGCGTTGGAATATTTTCTGATTTGTTTTCTGGATAATGATAAACAACTCTTGGCGAGGATGTGTCGATTAAAAATTTATATGATATCTCGCTTATTTGTCCGATGCTATCCTTTGCTCTTAAAAAGAATTCATATTCTCCATCACTTAAATTATATTCCGCTTTTCTGTTTTTACTCCAACCACTCCATTCTTCATTGCTTAGCCTGTATGAATATAAAATTTCACTCTCATCTTCCCCATCCCACTCAAAAGTTATATTTCTATAGCCCGTTTCCATTGGCTTTTTTGTAAAATATATATAGGGCGGCATATCCTCCGCTGGCGGGCTGGCGACGCATGCGTCGACAAAATTTGCTGAAAATGCATGCGTGTTGGAGGGAGGGTCTGAATATCTTATTTCTGATTGATTTCTGAAAATAACTGCTATTGCCATTATATTTTCCCTATTTGTTTGCTCTCCCCATGTAGCATTTATTCTTATTTTATCATTTTTTTCAATATTTATCTCTTTTTTTATCGCATATCCAAGTAGCGCAAAATGGAATGGATTTCCTCTCGCATCTTTCCATCTTGAAACTGGCTCAACAACATAAACTTTTAAAAAACCACTATAATTTTTACTTTCTCTATTCTCTATTTCAACAGATATATCAAGCCTTTCATTTCTCCATATAACTTTTATTGAAAGATTTATATTTGCCCTGCTCCTTAAAAGCGATTTTTCAATTGCATTTATATAATCTGCTTTACTTTTTTTACCAAAAATAACTTCATATCCTCCATCAAAAAAAGCTGTTGGATAGCCATATACATTGTATTCATTTACTCTCTCATTTGCATCACTGCTTTTATCTGCAACAAGTGAAACAAAATAAAATGGATATTGATGCGAATTATAAATTTCATAAATAATATCGCTTACATCAGGGCAAACAGTGCATGTTGTTGTTGTTGCTTCCTCACAGAATACATTTGCATTTGCTTTCAAAAAGAAAAATAATAGTATGAAAGGAATGAGTGCAATATATTTTTTCATGTTATTTATGCATTTTAATTTTTGCAATTATTAAAAGAACTAATGATATTAAAATGATTTCAAATCCTGGTGTTTTTTTACTCTTTACATTTATTACATCTTCCTTAATAACATTTCCATCAACAATTATTGCAATTTCATAGTCGCCTTCATTTGTGGCATTGAATTTCGCAACCCATTTACCATTTTCATATTTCATCCTCTCATACAAACATACTTCTTCAGTTGGACAATATTTGAGCTCTACAACACTTGAACTTGTCACATTTTCTATTTCAGCATATACTGTTACAACATCTCCAACTTTTGGTTCAGGTGGTTGCCAGCTAACATTTACAGCACTTGCAAAAGAAGAAAAGAGGAGGAGAAAAAGAATTCCTCTCATATCTTCACCTTGTAAAGCATTACTGCATCTCTGAATTCGTCCCACGCAGAATTATATCCCTTCACAATTATCTGTGTAAATTTCTCATCTATAACATCACTGTTATTGTAATCCTCATTCCATTTCCATTCAAAAGGTGGCTCACTATCACTATGCATCACTTTCAGCCCGCACCCGCAAGCCATTGGTAGCAAAAAATCAACAACCTTTATATCAGATGATGCATAAACCTCTACATTTATATCTCCAATTACAATCTGCCCTATTATAGGAAATATCTTTATTCCAAAGATATATATCCCATTTCTTGGCTTTGTTATTCTACAAGATGAAAGAGAATAGGGCATACTAACTTGTAGCGTGGCAGGCTCACTTTTTGCTCCATGCTCATCTGTTGCTGTTACTGTAATTATATATGTTCCT
>JAWAYL010000053.1:0-5995 GCA_038818725.1 Thermoplasmatota archaeon
CATATTCATACCAGCTTGAAGGATAAAATTCATCTTTGCTATATATCTCGCTTTCTTTTATTTCAAATTTTTTTGGATATGGTGCAGGAGCTGGCTTTATTTTTTCATTTAATTTTATTTTTTCAATGCCTTTTTCCTCTACTTTTATTTCTTTTATTTCCGTTCCAAATGGAAAAACATATGTTTCATATTTATATGGCAAAACTGGATAACCTTCTTTATATAAGTATGGTAAATTCTCCACTTCTATGGTACAATATTCTCCATTTTTAACTATAACATATTCACTGCCTTCAGGAGATGCTATATTTGCTATACCTAGAAGTAACAACACAAGCGAAGAGGCGATCAATTTTTTCATGTAGATTGTAAATATTTTTTGTATTTAAACCTTGATGCTCATCTTTTCCAATCTTTTAGCCATTTTTGCAAGCGATGCATACTTGTTATTTTTGGAAAAGTATTCCGCTATTTCCTTTCCAAGAATGAATATAGCTCTTTTATGAGCACTCTTTGATTTATGTACGTGCTGTGGCATCACTCCTAGTTGTTCATATTCCTTAAATATACCGTTTTTTTCAGGTAGTTGCCTCTCTATTTCATTCTTTATTTGCGCAAATAAAGCATGCAGCTGTATCAGCTCTTCCTTCTGCATAACCCATCTCCCTCCGATAATTGTATTTATTTACTGTTTTTAAATCTTTCTATATTTTTCAGGAAGTAACCGCAATATAGCGCTAAGAGAGATCAATCAAACTTTTGCAGTTTACCTGCAGTCGATTAAGAAGTCATCCTCCTAATCTTTCTGGGAAATACTTAAATTGCTCCTTTTTAAGTAGATGGAACCAATCCAGCATATGTTGCAGCATATGCTCCAATTCCAGGAATTGCCAATTCTGCTCTTATTCTATTCTTCCATTTTGTCCTTTCTTCAACTATGCTTATTCTCTCCATACAAATTCTCTTTTGAAGCAACATATGATTGAGGTAATAAATTTGCAAATCAGCTAAAATTCTAGCTTTTTAAACTTTATTTTATATCTTTTCTTTTCTAGCCTTTATTGGCTAATATAATCCGGTTGCTTCCATTGCTATTTCAATTAATGCGCAATTTTCTGAGCCTGCAGAATCTTTAAAAATTTTAATGCTTCTTAACCTCTATTTTATCTCCCATATATATTCTCATTCCATCAAAAGCAGATATTGTGGATATGCCCGTCTTTTCAGATAGCCAATTTGCCTGCTCTGTTGCATGAGGTATTGCCCTCAATCCCATATGAGTAAGAATTGCGATTTCTGGTTTAACCTCTTCTATTAGCTTTTTAGCATCTTCAGTAGAAAGATGAAAAGGTATTTTTCCATTTAATGGACGTGTAAGGCAAATTATGAGGATTCTGCTTCCTTTATGCGCTTTTATTAGTTCATCAAATATTTGAGTATCACTTGTATATGATACCTTTCCATTTTCAAGATTTATTTGAAAGCCAACTGTTGTTTCATCAGAATGAATTGCGGGGGTAATACTCATTTCATACAATTCTTTTATTATTATTTTTTTTCCAGGTTTTGCAGTTATAACATCCTTCACCAAATTTTTATGATAAAATGATATTGGACGATAATTATTTATCCCTTCAATAACACTCTCACTCCCTATAAGCATCCCTCTCTTAATCTTACCACCCATTGTCATTGCCTCAATTAGTATCTCTGCATCATTATAGTGATCTGGATGTGCATGTGAAACAAAAATAACATCTGTTTGAGTTGGATTTAAATCGAGATTATACATTTCCACAAGTGCTCCAGGCCCAGGATCAACATGCATAAGCAAACCTTTTTCTGCTATGTATATTCCACCTGTTTTTCTGTGTTGAAATATAGTCGCAAATCTTCCCCCGCCGGTGCCAATGAATGTTATCTTACTCATTATTTAGAAATACTTTTAGCTCTATAACTTTTTTGTGGCCTGCTAACAATACAAATTAAACATTAAAGCAATTAGCCATCTTTCGACGCTTTTCAATCTGAACTATCCCTTTATTGCTTTTCTAAATGTTTCATTTTCCTAACAAATTTTATTACATCCATTGAAGTCCATTTTGTTACCACGTGACTAAATTCCTCAAAATCTCTAAGATTTACTTTCCGCAAAGAAATTCCTGCGGAGGCTAGCGATTAACTTAATTTCTATCTTCTTTTTATCTCATAATTGTTGTAGCATGTGCATTGAAAAGGAATCAGGAGAGATATTTCTTATTTTTACAAATTCTTGACACCGCCACAACTTGGCATAGAAAATTTTAAGTAGATTTTTATATTGAAAATTTATAACATTTAAAAAGGTGATACAAAATGAAGAAAGATAAAAAAGATGAAATGAGAAAAAAACTTGAAGATTTAGAAGAAGTTCTTAGGTATAATGAAGCAATTCTGGAAGAAATTTATGAGACACAGGAATCAATGTTTTCTATATTTGCTGATCTTGTGAAATTGATAAGCAGATTGTATCAGGAGATGAAAATAGATGATAAGGAATTAAAATTATGTATGAACAGATTAAGGGAAACATTTATTGATGAAGAGCATCTTATAGAGAAGGAAATTAAAAATAATGATTTCTCAATTGCATATACATAAAATATTTGCAGAAAGATTATTTCAAGAAATTAAAAAAGGGAATGTAAAAAGCAGAGAAGATTTAGTAAGAATAAAAAAGAGAATAGCAAGCGATTTGGGAATAAGCGTCCCTCCTAATTCAGAAATATTACCTTTCGTAAAAGATGAGGAAATAAAGGAAATTTTAATCAGAAAACCAGTCAGAACAATTTCAGGAGTTGCGGTAATTGCAGTTATGAGCTCGCCTTTTCCATGTCCTCATGGGCGCTGCCTGCCATGCCCTGGTGAGCCGCCGCAAAGCGCCCAGAGCTACACAGGATATGAGCCTGCCTCGCTTCGAGCGAAAAGAAATGATTATGACCCCTATCTTCAAATAAAAGATAGATTGAGGCAACTTTCATCCATAGGGCACCCAACTGATAAAATAGATTTGATTGTAATGGGTGGGACTTTTCCAGCACGAGACTTTTTTTATCAGGAATGGTTTATAAAAAGATGCTATGATGCAATGAATAATGAAAATTCTAAAAGCATTGAAGAAGCTAAAAAATTGAATGAAAGAGCAAAACATAGATGCATTGGTATTACTCTCGAAACTCGTCCTGACTGGTGCAGATTGCAACACATTGAAAAAATGCTTGAATTTGGAGTGACAAGAGTTGAATTAGGAGTGCAGATTTTAGATGACAAAATTCTTTATGAAATAAATAGATGCCATACAGTAAAGGATGTTATAGATGCAACAAGATTATTAAAAAATGCTGGCTTTAAAGTATGCTATCATATAATGCCAGGCTTACCTTATAGTAGCTTAGAAAATGATATAGAATGCTTTAAAAAAATTTTCATTGATGAGAGATTTAGACCAGATATGTTGAAAATCTACCCAACTCTTGTTGTTAAATCATCGAAACTTTATGAAAGATGGACGAAAGGAGAATATAAGCCAATTAGGGAAGAGGAGGCAATTGAAACAATATCAGAGATGAAGAAATATGTACCTGAATGGGTTAGAATACAGAGGATAGAAAGAGATATTCCTTCCAATTTAATTGAAGATGGGGTAAAAAAGAGTAATTTAAGAGAAATAGTGAAAAAAAGAATGGATGAAAAAGGATTTAAATGCAGATGCATAAGATGCAGGGAAGTTAGAGATAAAAGAGTTGATGAAGTTGAGCTTGTAAGGAGAGATTATATAGCAAGTGGAGGAAGAGAAATATTCCTCTCAATAGAAAGCAAGGAAAGAGATGCAATTATTGCATATTGCAGACTCAGAATAGCAAATAATCTTGCTATTGTAAGGGAATTAAAAGTTCATGGTCCTATGCTTGAGATTGGAAAAAGAAGCAATGAAAAATGGCAACATAAAGGTTATGGAAGGATTTTGATGGAAAAAGCAGAGGAAATAGCTCAAAAATCAAAAAAGAATAAAATTTTTGTTTTAAGTGGTGTTGGTGCAAGAGAATATTATCGCAAAATGGGTTATAGCGATGATGGATTTTATATGAGTAAAAATTTAGGTGAATAGGGATAAATAATCCTTTATAAGATAAGCTGTTGCAGAAATTATATAAAAACCTGCGAGAGTTAAATAAAAGTTAACCCATAATTCGTTATTTTCGAGAGCAACTGGAGAAAAATCTGATTTAAATAATTTATAAAGCATCCAAGCAGTAGGGATGGAAAGAATAAATAAAGATGACATTTCTGGAGGAAACAAGCCAAATTTTATATATAAGGCAAGAAGAAAGAAAGAAAAAATTGAAAGAATAAGAATAATAAAAGATAATTTCTTTATCCCATGATAAACCGCTGGCGTTATTATGCCGTGCTTTTTATCCCCTTCTATATCATCAAAATCTTTTGTATTCTGCCAAGCAAGCACCCATACCGCAATTACACTCCCAAGAAGCCAAGGAATTTTATCAAATAGATGCTCAGGCAAAACAACACACCAGGCTGCTGGCACCGGCAGCAGGCCGCGCGATATGGCAAGGGATGCAGTATTTAGCCAAAGCCTCTTTTTTAATCTAAATGGCTCCAGGTTATATAAGATTCCTGAGAAGAGAAAGACAATCATGAAGATCCCATAATATGTATTGATTATAAATCCGATAATAAGTGTAAAAATTGATATGATTAAAGCCATTAACTGGGCTTTTTCTATGCTTATTTCACCGCTTGCAATTGGCCTATATCCCTTTTTGTTCGCTCTATCAATTTCTACATCTTCAATTTGATTCATTATCTGTCCAACCGCTTGTGCAAAAGATAAAGCAAGAGATGCAAAAAATATTTTATCAAGATTCTGCCACAATATATCTAAACTTTGGTAGATTGAAAGCTGTAATAAAACACCAAAAAATATAGATATGAATGGGGCAATAAGAGTAAATGGCCTCATAAGCATTAACCATGGCTTTATTCTCATAGAAATCAAGATAAAATAAATATATTATTTTAAATGTTTTGGTTCAAAAATAGAATAAAGAAGAAAAGGCTATAGCCAGTCAATGCCTATTGTAAACAATGATGCTCCTAGTATAAATTGTGCATTTGGTATCCCGTAGCCAATTTTTCCAAAGTCAACATAAGCTCCAACAAACCCACATATTATGAGTGTTTGCGTTCCAACCATATCCCAGTATTCTATTCTTGGTGGTAATAAATGGAAGCTGAGAGAAGCGGTATAGCCAAGAAGGAAATACTGAATTATTATAGGGCGGAACATAAAGCCAAGGAATGCCTCACCTGGATAAAGAGGAATAAAT
Source organism: Thermoplasmatota archaeon (assembly GCA_038818725.1). Lineage (GTDB taxonomy): Archaea > Thermoplasmatota > E2 > UBA202 > JdFR-43 > JACIWB01. Next base: position 5,391 of record JAWAYL010000053.1, read on the forward strand.
GAAAATCCACTTCCAAAGCTTATTAAAGGAGGCATTAAATCAAATTTAGGATTTAAAAAGTTTGGTATGAAAATCGTAACAAAATTTGCAGGTAAGATCCCCAATTTTACAAGTTCATTTAGAAAGTCATAAATAACTTGAATTGCTTTATTTCTTTCATCCTCATTTGAGGAAATCTTTATTATTTTTATTGCTTCCTGCGCCTTTTCATATTTTGATGCTATTCTCTGAGCATCTGTTTCAAGTATCTGCACCGTTTTCTTTACACTCCCATTCGGAGAAATTATTGTTACTCCCACAGGCAACTCTTTTTTATTTGCACCAGCATTTATAAAAGGTGTTACTAATATGGCAAACATTACTGCAAGGGCAAGAGCTTTTTCCCCCCATCTCATTTTATATCACCTTACAATGAAATCAGAATATAATATTTATTTATTTCGGCCATTACAGTATTTCCGAATGTTGAACGATAAATTGGTGTTGTAAGCCTTTTATAACAACAATTTTTAGGAAATTTTTTGTTTTTCTCCAAAATAAATAACAATTGTACAAGCTTATCAGAAATTTATCATATCTTAAAAAATAAAAGCAGAAGATAGTCC
>JAWAYL010000054.1:0-5954 GCA_038818725.1 Thermoplasmatota archaeon
GCAATTGAAGAGAAAAAGCCAGAAAAAGAGCTAATTGCTCATGCTAAAAAATTTAATTGGGAAAGACAAGCTAAGGAAACAAGAGAAGTTTATGAGGAGATAAAATGAAATTGGAAAAAATAGGATATATGCTTTATAGAGTAAATGATGCATTTGTATATGATAAAGGAAATGGGTTGGCTTGCACTTGTAAAGAATATATTTTTAATAAAAATTGTAAGCATATAGAAGCAGTAAAAAATTTATAACTCAAGCTTTTCTTCAACAAGCATGCATATCAAATGCAATATTGTAATATGAGTTTCTTGAATAATAGGGGTTTTATCTGAATTAACAAATATTGTTTTATTTGCATATGCCTTAACTTTTCCTCCACTTTTTCCAGTTAAAGCAATTGTATATGCTCCACGCTTATTTGCTTCAATAATTGCATTTACAACATTTTCAGAAGCTCCAGATGTGCTTATTCCAAAGACAATATCTCCTTTATCAACAATTGCCTCTATTTGGCGAGAAAAAATATCAGCAAAGCTATAATCATTTCCTATTGCAGTAATCGTTGATGTATTTGTTGTTAATGCAATTGCTCTATATGGCTTTCTTGTAACAAAAAATTTTCCCACAAGTTCAGCTACAAAATGTTGAGCATCTGCTGCGGAGCCGCCATTTCCAAAAGCAATTACTTTTTTACCATTTTTTAGCGCATTTGCAACAATGCCTGCTATTTCTTCTATTTCTTCTTCTTTTATTCCCTTCCTTGCTCTTATTCCTTCTTCAATATATTCCTGAATTTTCATATGCACCATGCCTCAAGCCCATTTTTTACAAATTCAACATTTCTAACTTCATAGCCATCCAGCGATTTTATCAATTCATGCTTATGCTCAGCATCAGTGAAAAGCAAGGCATAGCCTCCTCCGCCAGCTCCAAGAAGCTTATATCCCAATGCTCCATTTTTCTCACAATGCTCAAAAAATGCATCTATTTGCTCATTTGTTATTCCTTCGCTAAGCTTCTTTTTATGCTCCCACTCTTCTTTAAGCAATTCTCCAAAATCATCAAAATTTCCTTTATAAATTCTGTTTTTTATTTCTATTGCAAGCTTTTTTATTTCTTCATAATGCTCTAAAACTTCTGGGTTTTGCAATGTTCTTTGCATCTGCTTATGAATTATTCCAGAAAAGCGGGGGGCATGAAGATTTACTAAAAGAAGGCGGAATTGAAGCTCATTTATTACATCTTGCTTTATTTTCATCCTATTTACAATTATATCATCTTTTTTAAATTCTATAAAATTGAAGCCACCAAAAGTGCTTGCATATTGATCTTGTAGCCCACCAGCAATAGCCAGATCTTCTCTTTCTATTTTGCATGCAAGATTTGCAATTTCATATTCATTTAAATTTAAATTCATCCATTTATTAAATACTCCTACTAATGAAACCATTGTTGCTGAAGAAGAGCCCAAGCCGGAGCCATATTCAGTATCAATATGAGAAATTAAATAGAAGCCTTGTTGGGGCTTGAAATGCTTTATTATTGCATCAAAAAAAGAAGATGGCTTTCCTTTAATATTTCCATTTTTTAAATCAATGCTATAATCAATATTGAAAGCTGGCTCCTTTATTATTACTATTTTATCATTTCTCGGGGTTAAGCTGCTATAAGCATATATTCCAATTGTTGCTGAAATAACAACTCCACCATATTTTTCAAAATAAGCTTTTATATCTGTTCCTCCTCCTGCAAATGAAATTCTCATGGGGCTGCGAGAGCGGAAGGTTTGCATGAGTTATAAAAAATAAAGCAATAAATTTTTTTCGATAATTTAAAATATTTTCAAAATTATCAAAATATGCGCCCAGCCCTATTTATCGACCGAGATGGTACAATAAATGCAAACGAACCAGAATATCCTCACAAACCAGAGCATCTGAAAATATATGAAGATGCAGTTGAGCTAATGAAGCAATATCAGCAAAAGGGCTATCTCATTATAATTATAACAAACCAGAGTGGCATAGGCAGAGGCATCTTCACAGAGCAACAAATGCATGAATTCAATTCATTACTCAAAGCAGAATTAAAAAAGCGAGGCGTTACTATAGATGCCATCTACTTCTGCCCTCACAAGCCAGACGATGGCTGCAACTGCCGCAAGCCCAAAACAGGCCTAGTTGAGCAAGCAATCAAAGACTTCAACATTGACTTAAAAAACTCAATAGTAGTCGGCGATAGAGACGACATAGATGGCGAAATGGCAAGGAGATTGGGAATAAAGTGGATAAAGGCGGAGAGATGAAAAATGAGAGCAGGATTAATTACAACCAGTGGACCCTTTGCAGGGGTTACAAGATATGAAGAATCACTTATTGATGGGCTTAATAAAATCGGGGTAGAAATAGACAAGATAATATTGAATAAAAAGGAGATAAGAATCCTTTTTCTAAAAGAAACAACCTTGTTAGTGACAGCTTTGAATCAATTCTATATTCTCCTTTCACGATATCTTTTTTCACCAAAAGAAAAATATGATGTATATCATGCTTCTTCACAATTCACAGCAACAAGATATGTAGATGTTGTAACTGTTCATGATGTTATTGGATTGAAAAATATTCCTGAAATAAAAGAGACGATTGGTATTCTTGAGAAGGGTTTATGGCTTACTTGCTTGCCTTTAATAAGAAAAGCAAAAAAGATCATAGCAATAAGTGAGGCAACAAAAAATGATTTAATCAAAATTGCCGGATTTAAAGAAAATAAAATAAGAGTTATTTATAGAAATGTAGACGAAAATAGATTTTATCCATCTAAAGATAAAAATTTAAGAGAAAAATTATTAAATTCTCTTCTTTTTGTGGGTGAGCTAAGGATGTATAAAAATGCGCAACTTGTGTTGAGAGCAATGAAAATTTTAAAGGAAAAATATAAAGAGGATTACAAATTTATTATAATAGGAAAAGAAAGTAGAGGAAGTATGAAATGGTGGAATAAATACACCGATTTTATTTCAAAAAATAATTTGAAAGTTGAATGGCTTAAAGATATTAATGATGAAATGTTAAGAAAATATTACAGCAATGTTGATTTATTTGTATGGCCCTCTCTATATGAAGGATTCGGCTTACCACCTCTTGAAGCAATGGCATGTGGGACAAATGTTGTTTGCTTAGATAATGAGATAAATAAGGAAATTTTACAGGATAAAGCATTCTACTCTTCAAATAGCGATGAGGAATTTGCAAAAACAATAAGAAGAGCAATTGAAGAGAAAAAGCCAGAAAAAGAGCTAATTGCTCATGCTAAAAAATTTAATTGGGAAAGACAAGCTAAGGAAACAAGAGAAGTTTATGAGGAGATAAAATGAAAAAGCATATGCATTTTAAACTTTTTTTAATAAATTTATGTGCAGCATATAGATATGAAGCATCGTAATAGCTTAAATTATATTTTTCTGAAATTTTTAAAATATCCAGATTGGCCTGATTGTTTAAGCGAGAAAAAAATGTGGAAAAGCAAAGAAAAGTTAAAAAGATTAAAAATTTCTAATTCATGCTCTATATTATAATTGTCACTCCTATTTGCAATATGAAATGCAGATATTGTGGAGGAAGCTTACATGGAATGCCAGATGAAATAATTTATAGCAATGAAGAGCTAATTGAATTTATAAAAAAGGATAAAGATGCAATAGTTGCTTTTTATGGAGGGGAACCATTGCTTAAATCAGAAAAAATTAAAGAAATGCTGCGCCTTTTACCAGCAAAAAAATTTGTTCTTCAGACAAATGGCTTGCTTATTGAAAAACTTGGCAATTATATTCATAAATTTAATTCAATTTTGCTTTCAATAGATGGAAGAAAGGAAGTAAATGATTTTTATCGATTTGAAGGATGTTATGAAAAAGTTATGGATGCATTCTCTTTTTTAAAAAAATCAGGCTATAAAGGAGAGATAATTGCAAGAATGGCTGTCTCATATAAAACAGATATATATGAAGATGTAACCCATTTACTAAAATTTTTTCCCCTCGTTCATTGGCAGCTTGACGTAATATGGAGCAATTTATGGGGGTTAGATGAATTTAAAAAATGGAGCATATCATATAAAAGAGGACTTAAAAAACTGCTAAATTTTTGGCTAAATGAAATAGAAAAAGGAAATATGCTCGGCATCATTCCATTTATGGGCATCGCAAGCAGAATTTTAAATAAAAGCAATGGCTTGCCTTGCGGCGCAGGCAAAGATGCAATAGCTATAGCCACTGATGGAAAAATTCTTGCATGCCCAATTGCTCCTGAATTTGATTGGAATCTTCTCGGCGATTTTAAAAATTTTAAAAAAATTGAAATAGGAGAGCCATGTAAAAGTTGCGATTATTATGCCATTTGCGGTGGAAGATGCTTATTTTTCCATAAAGAAAAGCTCTGGGGGGAAGAAGGATTCAATGAAGTATGCAAAATTACAAAGTTTTTAATAGATGAAATTTACAAAAATATTGGAAGAATTCCTGAAATAAAATATCCAGAATATAACAATACTACAGAGATAATTCCTTAAATTGAGAATATTAATATCTTTACTTTACTTGAATTTTCATTTTGATATAAATCATATGCTTTTGCCTCTATTTCGTGGAAAAATAGAATTCTTTCATCAATTGAAAAATTATATGGCATTGTATAATCTATTTCTTTAAGTTCTCCATCTAAATAAAATTCAACTCTTTCAACCCCGCTTTCATTATCAAATGCAACTGCTTCAAATGTTATTCTTCCTATTATGATTGAGTAATTTAAATTTATTGGTATTATTTCTTTATCATTGATATAAAGCCATCCTGCTTTTGGCTTTTCTATATAAATTCCTGGCTTGATATAATCTTCCTTTACTTTTGCAAGTTCAATTAATGTTCCAACAATAAGCCTTGCTATGCGGGTTGCATAATTCAAATCAATTTTATCTATAGTATCTTCAGAGCTATGATAATAATCATTGAATTCGTATTCAAAGAAAAATGTTGCATTATATCCAAATCTTATAAATGAATAATGATCGCTATATGGCTGGCTCTGCATTCTTTCTATTTTTAACCCTATAATATCTTTATATTTAATGCTAACATTTATTGATATATTTGTTATCCACATCGATGAAATTGTTTCCTGAACAATTACCCTTTCCCTTCCAGCATTACTTCTTGCATATCCTATCATATCAGCATTTAGCACCCCAACAATGCTTTCATTTTTCTCTCTTGCCTCTTTTGCATATTCATAAGAGCCAAGCAAACCTTCCTCCTCGCCCGAAAAAGCAACAAATCTTATGGTATGCTCAAAACTATACTTGCTTAAAACTTTTGCAGCAGAAAGCACCGCAGCGACGCCAGATGCGTCATCATCTGCGCCCGGCGAGTTCGGCACGCTGTCATAGTGGGCGCAAACTATGAAGATTTGCTCATCTCCCTTTATTTCTCCTTCAATATTGTAATCTTTATAGCTTGAATATTCCCATGCATATTTGGTTGCTGAAACACCATATTTTTGAAATTCTCCAAGGATATAATTTCCAGCATCATAGCATGCTTTTGAACCAGTCACCCTTGGCCCAAAATTCTGCAAAGCTAGAATATATTCTTCAACCATTTCTTCTGTTATTTCTTCTAAAATACCGCTTTCAGCATGTGAGTATATTACAAAATTTGGGAGCAAAAGTATCGCAATAAATACAAATGCCATTAATTTTTTCATATTTGTTAAATTTTTTTGAGTATTTAATTTTTTTATCTGCTTTGTTGAATAAATCATAAAATTTTTTATTTTCTTGCATAATTTCTTTCGGGGAGGGGATAAAAATGCGAGAAAGAAATTGGAAGGAATATAATGAACAGTTGGTAAGAAGAGGAGAATTTTACATATCTCTAGATTTTATGGAAACATGGGATGAGGAAC
>JAWAYL010000055.1:0-5703 GCA_038818725.1 Thermoplasmatota archaeon
GACTGCATAATAATAAATTGTATGCACTCCAGGTGTTGGAACTGTAAATGGACCAATATATTCAATTGCTGGCAAAGCATCGATGTAATAATATATCTTATATACCCCGCACGGACATAATCCGCCATCTTCTGCTGTTAATGTTATTGGTGTCGAAGTTGTTATCCAGTGATTTATTCCATCATAATAATATGGTTCTCCAAATTCAAGTGTTGTTGTTGGCGGGCTATTATCTACTTTAACAGTTTTGCTATTTGTTGTTTCAGTATTTCCAAGATTATCAACTGCATAATATTCAATGGTGTGAGTGCATTCATCTGGAATTGTAAATGGAGCTGTATATTCATTCCATGCTCCACCGTTTATGCGATAATATATCTTATATACTCCACATGCACATGCTCCACCATCTGTTGATGTTAATGTTATGGGCGTTGATGATGTTATCCACTCATCTACTCCATCTGTATAATAAGGTGTTCCAAATGTTAATGTTGTTGTTGGAGGAGTATTATCTACATAATGAGTTTGATTATGCACATCTTCAATTGTTCCCGCCTTATCTTCTGAATAGTATTCAAGATAATGCAGGCATTCACCTGTTAAAGTAAATGGTCCGGTATATGTAATCCAATCAGTCCATGCTCCATCATACCATATCCTGTAATATGTTGCTTTTACTCCACTTTCTCCATCTGTTGCAATTAATGTTATTTGTGTAGATGAAGTTAAATAATCTCCATAAATTGGTGTCCCTATTTCTTTTGTTGTTGTTGGCGCAATGCTCCCTGTCGGTGTTTCCCACCATGGATGGAAATCAACATTATCACTTACTTCATCTCCCTGTCCATCTGGATTTAATGTTGGATGATATGGTCCACTTGCATCTCCCCACCAATTATAGGTGGCGTCAATTATTACAGTAGTGCCTTCATTTTCTAATCCTATTTCATTTCCTACTATGTTGTTATAGTGAGCTTCACCTTTTGCATCGCCATATCCGTAAACATCATCTCGGTAAAAATCTATCCCTACTTCATTATCATGCACGTAATTTTCTTCAATTATTGTTCCAGGCATCGGAGGATTTGAGGATAATGTATTGCCGACAACTAAAATTCCTGCCGCACTCCATCCGGCGCCAGTATAATTATTACCATATATCTCATTAAGTTTAATTGTGGCATATGCTCCATAGCCAACCTGAATTCCATTTTGGGCAATTACTCCTGTTGGACCAGCTCCTATAATAGTATTTTCTTGTATCAATCCATGTGTGCCCAATTCATTCATAGTTATTCCATTCTTCCCATAATCTTCAACTATATTGTTAAGAATATTTACTTCTTGGTAAATAAGAGTATCCCATGGATGATTCACAAGAATTGCTAAGTGACCTTGAGCTCCACTTAAAGGATCCGCTCTTACACCCTTTATTTTACAATTTGAAATACTTCCGTTAGCTGTTCTAAATGCAACCCCAATGAAATAACCAGAAAAGCCTTTATATAAACCGTCTATTGTGAAACCAGAAATTGTTGCGGTAACAGTAACTGATGAATCTCCTGGACTGTAAATCCCAACCACAGGTTTTAAATTTCCTGGAATTGCAATAAGGGAATTAGGACATTGAATAATTGTGGTATCTCTCCCCGCACCTACTAAGGACAAGTTCTTTGTAACAAGCACCTGCTCTGTATATGTTCCACTATTAACAATTACTTTTCCTCCCTCTCCAACTGCATTAACTCCCTGCTGTATGCTGTTGAAATGATCATAACCAAATCCAAATGTTGATGAATCATAGTCATCATCTACCCATACTTTATTTTCTAAATCTATTGTAAGAGATGTTCCATTTTTTAAGGTTATTGTTATTTTATCAATATATCCATCAAAAAACTGATACCATCCGCTCCCTGTTTGGAATGAAATTGCCATAACTGTTTCAAGCCCATAATCTATATCCTGATTTACACCATGGCTATAATTTTGCCACCAGTTTATTATTCCTTCCTGTATTCTCTGCAAGGTTGGCTCCCCATAAAAGCCATATGTTCCACTCTTCCACCAGTCGTAGAAGGTTAATTTATTTGCTCCATCATCTGTGCTCCATTTAACCCACGTATTTGCTGGAGCACTAAGATTTTCTGAAAGATATGGATCCGCCGTTAAGCTATATCCATACCATCCATAATCATCGAAGCCATCAGGCAATGTATAAATAACCAAATAGAAGTTATATGGATTTGTTCCATCTGTTGGCAATGGCTTGTTTGTATAATATGAAATTGTCTGGATATCATCGATTGTAAAAACTCCTAAATTATGAGTTACATCTGGATAGCCAGCTGGTCCATCATACCAATACACATAGAACTCAAATTTTCCTGGAGCTGTTGAGCCAACAACTTTCCAGCTTCCCTCGCCAGTATAAAATTTTTCACAGGTTGCGATTGCTTTTGCATTTGTTGCAAAAAGTCCTCCAACCTCTATTGTTTGAATATTGTTTGCGTTAGCCATATAGTTCAACGCTATCACTAACCCAAACAAAACCAGCCCATATATCACATATTTTCCCTTCATTTTTTCTGCCTCCTTTTGTTTACAATGTTAGTATAGTATATATATATATATATAAGCCTTGCGATGGGGGATATGTATATCGCTTTATTATATAAGTTTTTCTTTTTTATTTTTTCGAATTTCGTAAATAAAAAGTTTTTAAACTTTTACCGCATTAAAATAGATGATTATTGCAGAATTTGCAATATTTCCAACATCTGAGGGGGCGTCTGTAAGCAAATATGTTAAAAGAGCAATAGAAGAAATAAAAAAAAGCGGGCTTAAACATGAAACAGGAGCAATGGCAACAACAATAGAAGCAAAAAATCTTGATGAAATTTTTGCTGTTATAAAAAAAGCATATGAAGCAATTGTTGAAATGGGAGCAAAAAGAATACACATTGATTTAAGAATTGACCATCGACTTGATAAAGAAGCAACAATTGAATCAAAGAAAATGGCGGTAATATGATATGGACAGAAAAATATAGGCCAAACAGGCTTGATGAAATAGTAGGGCAGGAAAACATTGTAAAAAGCTTAAAAGCATATGTAGCAAGTGGTAGCATTCCTCATTTACTTTTTGCCGGTCCCGCAGGAACAGGAAAAACAACATGTGCAATTGCAATAGCAAAAGAGCTTTATGGCGAGAGATGGAAAGAAAATTTTGCAGAGTTAAATGCAAGTGATGAGCGTGGCTTAGATGTTGTTAGAACAAGAATAAAAGATTTTGCAAGAACCGCCCCTATTGGAGATGCTTCTTTTAAAATAATTTTTCTCGATGAAGCAGATGCTCTAACGCCCGATGCGCAGGCTGCGTTGCGAAGAATAATGGAAAGATACACAGCTACTTGTAGATTTATTCTTTCCTGCAATTATAGCAGTAAAATCATAGAGCCAATTCAATCAAGATGTGTTGTTTTCAGATTTTCAACTATAAAAGCGGAGGATATGGAAAAATATATAAGAAGAATAGCTGAAAAAGAAGGAATTGAGATTAAGCCAGATGGAATGGCATCTCTTATATATGTTGCAAATGGGGATATGAGAAAAGCAATAAATGTGCTACAGGTTGCTTCTAATATATCAAAAGAAATAACTTCCGACGATATATATAAAGTTACATCTGTTTTGCGCCCTGAAAATGCTCGCGAGCTTTTAGAAATTGCTCTAATTAAAAAAGATTTTTTGATGGCAAGAGAGAAGCTTGACAAAATGCTAATTGAAGATGGTTTATCTGGCGAAGACATAATAAAGGGATTGCATTCCGCAGTTTTTGATCTTCCTATAAATGAAAGGTTAAAAGCAGAGATAGTTGATAGAATAGGTGAAATTGAATTTAGAATTGTTGAGGGAAGCAATGAAAGAATTCAGCTTGAAGCATTAATTGCATATCTTATTTCTATAAAATGAAGCTGACAGAGGAAATTTTAAAAGAACTGGAAAAATATAAAAAATACTGGTGGAAAGATGATATAAATTTTGAAGAGATAAAAAAAGATGCCTTTAAGCTTTTAATTTTTACAATTCTCTCACAAAATACTTCTTCAGAAAATACAAGAAGAGCATTTGTTAGCTTAAGTAAAAAATTTACTATCTCGCCATCTATTTTAGCAAAAGCGGGCGAGGAGGAAATTTCACTCGCTATAAGGTGCGGCGGGCTGCATAAAGTAAAGGCGGAAAGAATTAAGAAAGCATCTGCCTATATAGCTGAAAAATGGAATGGCATGGAATGGATTTATGATTTGCCGAAAGAAAAGCTGAGAGAAGAGCTTATTAAAATACCTGGTGTAGGAGAAAAAACAGCAGATGTTATAATTGCTTCAATATATGGATATGAAAATGCATTTGTAATTGATACTCATATGAGAAGGATAGCAATAAGGCTAAAGCTTGTTGATGAAAAAGCAAGCTATAGAGAAATACAGGAAAAGTTGAGTGGCATTTTTCCATGGGAAAAAATTGAAAATAGGGAAGAAGTTGTTGCTCTTTTTTGGCTAATGGCAAAATATACTTGCAATGCAAGAAAACCAAAATGTGATGAATGCCCTCTGAAAAAAATTTGCAAGCGTTAGTTTTTAATACTTTTTAGCTATTCCTACACATGAAAAAAATAATTATTATAGCCGTAATAGGGCTTTTTTTGGGAAGTGCTTCTCTTGCTGGATTTAAAGATGCAGAAATAGAAACATCTGATGCAATAGAAAAAACATTTTACTTTTCTGAGCCAGAGTTTTGCAATGACGGAAATTACATGATAGTTTCTGCAAATGGCATGAATTCTTTTATGATGGAAGGCTATCCAGTATTGCCATATAAAGCGGAGATATTTACTTTCCCTCTTGGAACAAAAATAAATGTTGAATTTTCAACCGGAAAAATAAATAAAATAAAAATTGAAAACAAAGTTAAGCCATATCCATTCTTTACAAAAATTTTAACAACAGGAAAAATTTTAATTAAGGAAGGAGAAATATATAGCGAGGAAAGATTCCCGGAAAGTTTTGTTGATTATAGAATTATGGCAGGCATTTATAATGGACAAAGATGCTTGGTTCTTTCAGTTTTATTGCAACCATACATCTATGATTTTAAGGAAAATTTGATCATATATACTGATAGGATAGACCTAAAAATACATCATGAAAATAATCCATTGCCAGCACAAGCAGGCACATATGATTTCCTTATAATTTCTCCAGATGCATGGATAAATGAGCTTGAAGCATTAAAGCAACATAAGGAAAGCAAGGGAATAAAAACAATAGTTGTTGGATTAAATGAAATTTATAGTGGAAAATATTTTTCTTCATATGGGCGAGATGATGCTGAAAAAGTAAAATATTTCATTAAAAATGCAATTGAAGAATGGGGAATAAAGTATGTTTTGCTTGTAGGAGGGAGGCAGGGAGGAATTTTCAATGAGAAATGGCTTATGCCAGTTAGATATACAAATCTTGATGACAGAAGTGGATGGGAAACTGGCTACTTAAGTGATTTATATTTTGCAGATATTTATAAATATGAAAATGGAAGCATTGTTTTTGAAGATTGGGACAGCAATGGAAATGGGATATTTGCTGAATGGAAAGGAATGAAAAAAGATAAACTTGATTTGATGCCAGATGTTTATGTTGG
>JAWAYL010000056.1:0-5119 GCA_038818725.1 Thermoplasmatota archaeon
AAGATGGGTGATGTCGGAAGATGGAAAGGCAAGAAAAGAATATCATGCTTTTTATAATGCATTTCATATAAATGTAATGTCTTCTATAGAAAATATAAAGGACACATTTTCAATAATTCTTATGGATGATAAAAAATTTAGAGAAATTGAGAAGAACATTTATGAAAGAGTCAAGGAAAAAGGGGAATTAAGCAGGGAAATTGAAAAAGAAATGGCTTTATCATCTGTGCAGATGAGATGTATTGTTAAGAGATCAAAGCTACTTGAATACAGGGGAATGAAAATAGAGAAAGTAGATTAAGATGATTGCTACATTTTTAGGAGGAGGTAGAGAAGTAGGAAGAGTTGGAATATTTTTAGAGATAGAAAATAAAAAAATTTTGATTGACTATGGCATATCTCCTCAAAATCCACCTACCTATCCAATTGAATCTCCCCCTGTAAAATATGTTATTTTATCTCATGCACATCTTGATCATTCTGGAATGATACCGTGGATATGTAGAAGATATAATACGAAAGTTTTTTCTACAAAATTAACAAGAGAGCTTTCTCAAATTCTTTTTTATGATTCATTAAAAATAGCAGATACAAGTGGTTATCCTTTTCCATATGACGCAAATGATATTGAAATAGCAAATCAAAATTTTTTTGATTCTGAAAATAAAGTTGATATAGATAAAGAAATTGAAATAAATTTTTATTCCGCTGGCCATATTCCCGGGTCAACTATGATAAAAATTAATGATACTCTTTTTGCATGTGATATAAATACTATCGAAACAAGATTGCTTCATGGAGTTAAGCCAGTTAAATGCAGAAATCTTTTTATCGAAGGCACATATGCTGGTGTAGAGCATCCTGATAGAAAGGAATTGGAAAAGAAATTTATTGATGATGTGGAAGATGTAGTAAATAAAGGAGGAAAGGCAATAATACCCGCATTTGCTGTTGGAAGGACGCAGGAAGTAGCAATGATTCTCACGGAAAAAGAGCAGGAAGTATGGATGGATGGAATGGGCTACCAGATATCCGAAATATTTCTTGACAACGCTCGCTATATAAAATCTCCCCAAAAATTAAGAAAGGCAATTGAAAAAATAAATTTTGTTTATTCAAATCATGGAAAGAAGCTTGCATTAAAAGCAGGAATTGTTATTACAACAAGTGGAATGATGAATGGTGGCCCTGTTTTATGGTATATAGATAAAATAAAGGATGATCCAAAATCTGCTGTTTTCATAACCGGCTATCAGGTAGAAGGAACAAATGGAAGAAGATTACTCGATAGTAGAGAAATAGATTTATATGGAGTTGTTAGAAAGGTGAACTGCCAGGTAAAATTCTATGATTTTTCCGCTCACGCAAGCCACAGCCAGCTGGTTAAATTTATTAAGGATTGCAATCCAGAAAATGTTGTCATTTTTCATTCAGAAAAGCCGGAGTTAATAGCCCAAGAAATAGATGTTCAAACATATACACCAAAAAATGGGGAGAAAATAGAGATAGAGGGAGGCTAGGCTATTATATCAACGCCCAATCTTTTTCCGCTATCCCATCTTGCAAGCCTAACTTCTTCTGTTTTTGGAGAAAGAATGTATGGAGAGGTTACTCCTGTCATTATTGCCATAACTCTACATCTTCCATTGTAATCAGGATTTACTCTTGCTCCAAGTATTACATTTGCATAGGGATCTATCTCATTTGTCATATACTCAGCAACTTTTTCTGCAAACTCAAGAGACATATCCTGTCCGCCGGTTATATGAATTAAGCAACCTCTTGCTCCTGCAGTTTCTACTTCAAGCAATGGATGATGAAGTGCTTCATGAGCCAACGCTTCTGGTCCATCTCTTATTGTTCCCTCTCCCCAGAACATCGCTGCAACATCTCCTCCACTTACAATTGTTTTTACATCCGCATAGTCAAGATTTATAAGAGACGGCTGTGTTATTGTTTCAGATATTCCCTTAACTGTTTCAGCTATTAGCTGATCCATTACTCCAAATGCCTTATCTATCGGCAAATGTGGCACAAATTCAAGCAATTTCTGATTATCAAGCACTATCACTGAGTCGCACTCTTTCCTTAGCTCCTCCAATCCTTGTTCCGCCCTGACTATTCTTCCTCTTTCAACCTTGAACGGAATCGATACCATTCCGACAACAATTGCTCCACTCCTCTTTGCAATCTTTGCCACTAGCGGACTTGCGCCCGTGCCAGTGCCGCCTCCCATGCCAGCGGTTATGAAAACAAGGTCTGGCTCACCTATTATCTGGGCAATCTCATCTTTGCTTTCCTCAGCTGCTCTTCTTGCGACATCCGGATAGCCTCCTGCTCCTAGGCCACGGGTTGTGTTTCTTCCTATGACGAGTTTTTTGTCCGCTTCCACTACGTCGAGTGCTTGTTTATCTGTATTTATTGCTATTATTTCTGCTCCTTTTATTCCAATTTTGTGGAGTCTATTTACTGTGTTTCCGCCTGCTCCCCCTACCCCTATAACCGCTATTTTTGGTATTCCAAATCCATCCTCTATCTCCTTTTTTTCGTCCTCAAACTTTAACGCATCTTCTACCAAGCTTTTCATTTACATCCCCTCCTTTTTATTTTTATAGGCTGGTTGCATTCCCATCTCCCCCCTTTATTTTTTCTCATATTTTTTCACTTCTTCCGCCAATATTTGCAGGTCCTTAAAGCTTTCCCAAATCTTCTTTCTTTCTTCAACCACTTTAGCCATGTCACTCATCAAAAGATTTATTGCTCTCTTTATTGCCTCTGTTCTCGAACTATACTCGCCTAGAGTAATCAAAGTGTCTATAAATGCAATCTGGGATTTTGGTAGTCTCACTGTGATTTTTTCTGTTTCCATTTTCTCCCCCAAATGACGGATTTTGTATGGCATTGTCCGTCATTTGTCAGACATAATACATATTTTATTTAAAAACTTTTCTATTTTTGCATTTCAAGTGGAATTTTTCATAAAGGATTTATATTTTGAGTAATATATCCTGAAGATGGAAAATGTAATGAATAAAATAAAGAGTGGAAAAATAAAATGGGTGCAACTGCATTTTGTTGATTTAATGGGAAAACTTAGGGTTTTGCATATTCCATCGAGCAAATTTATCAAAGAGGAGATATTTAAAAATGGTATAAATTTTGATGGTTCATCTGTTGGTATCAGCAAAGTAGAAAAATCTGATATGGTATTAATTCCTGACAATAAAACTTTTTCTATTCTTCCACATGAAAATGATGAAGCAAGAATTATAGCAGATATATATGATACAAATCTTAAGCAATCACCTTTTGATCCGAGAGGAATTCTCAAAAGAGCAATAAAAGAGTTGAAAGATTATGAAATAAAAATATCTCCAGAAATGGAATTTTATGTTATTAAAGAAAATGAGGACACACCTAAAAAGGGAGGATATTTTGCTTCTCCACCATTTGATGAAATGAAAAATTTTAGAAAAGATTTATCTGATGTTTTAATTCAGAGTGGCTACAATGTCAAATATCATCATCATGAAACAGGCTCGAATCAGCATGAAATAGAAGTTAGCGAAATGGATGCTATTTCTTCTGCAGATTTCTGCGTCTATTTTAAATATATTGCAAGGGAAATTGCAAAAAAATATGGTATAAAAATAACTTTTATGCCAAAGCCATTTTCAGATGATGCAGGAAACGGAATGCATATTCATATTTCATTGTATAAAAATGGAAAAAATATTTTTTATGATAAAAATGATGAATATGGATTGAGTAAAATTGCAAGATTTTTTATAGGAGGAATACTTCATCATGCGAGAGGGATCTCTCTTTTAGCAAATCCTACCGTAAATTCATATAAAAGACTTGTTCCAGATTTTGAGGCGCCTGTGTATGTAGCGTGGGCTAGATATAATAGAAGCAGTTTGATAAGGATACCAGCAAAAAAAGAAGTTGATATAGAAGTAAGAAATGGTGACCCTTCTGCAAATCCTTATCTATTTTTTTCAGCCGTTATATATGCTGGTTTAGATGGAATAAAAAATAAAATCGAATATGAGCCAATTGAGGAAAATGTATATAAGATGAGTAAAGAAGAAATTGAGAGAAAGAAAATAAAAAAATTACCCTCAACACTTCTTGAAGCAATAGAAGAGTTTGAAAAAGATGAAGTTATAAGGAAATCAATTGGAGAAGCATCAGACATTATAATTGAGAAAAAAAGAATTGAATGGAATGAATATATGAAAGAAATAACGCCTGTTGATTATAAATTTTACATGGATTGCTGAATTTCTTCTACCAATCTTGCTTGAAGGATGCTGAACTAACCTCTTATTTCTTTTCTAAATGTTTCATTTTTATATCTTAAGTTGCAATGCCTCTCTATGTGGAGGTATGGCTATTTTGATCAATGGTTTATTTTCACAATATATGAGAATTTTCCTCACAAAATTTCTCAAAATCCGCAAAGATTCCCGCCCAACGAAAAATATTTTTGGAATTAATTCTAATAATTGTTGTAGCATCCTCCTGAAAAAGAATCAGGTATATCTTATTTTTTAAATTTTTCAAATCTCTTGACACGGCGGATACAGATTAGCCTTTCTAATATAAAAATCTAACTAATTTTTAGATGCTTTGTTGCGAAATTTTCTGGAAAAAGAGATAGGAAAATGCTATGCCCGCCAGCATCTGAATTTCTTTCTCATTTGGAACTAAGTTTCTTAGATCAAACACTAAAGCAAATAAAGAAAATGCAGAAAATCTTGAATTTAATCCGGGGAACTTCTTCTTATGAAACAATAAGATATTTCATAAATGATCTTTTGCCAGAAAAAATAGAAGAAATTTTCTATGCTGTTGTAAAAGAAATGGGAAGGAAAATTAATAGAAGATGCAACTGCTAAGAGAGGAGAAAAAGAAGCAGAATATAATTACTAGGAAACTGCTTTGTTGAATAAATCATAAAATTTTTTATTTTCTTGCATAATTCCTCTCAGGGAGGGGATAAAAATGCGAGAAAGAAATTGGAAGGAATATAATGAACAGTTGGTAAGAAGAGGAGAATTTTACATATCTCTAGATTTTATGGAAACATGGGATGAGGAACTAGAGGAAATGA
>JAWAYL010000057.1:0-5105 GCA_038818725.1 Thermoplasmatota archaeon
TAAAGCGCATATCGCTGTGGATGTAAAAACAAAGAAATTACTCGCTATAGAAATAACAGATGAAGGATGGAAAAATGTTGAAACCATTAGTAAAGAAGGAAAAACGCCTCTACTAAGGCAAGAGAGTCTCCTGCAAGGGCTAAATGTTTAGAGAAAGTAAAAAGATTGGATAAATACAAATATGGACAAAGATGGGCTGCAGAGACATTCTTATCAGGAGTTAAAAGAATATTTGGAGAAACAACTAAAACAAAGACTAAAGAACCTTTCACTAATTGTTCAACAAAGCATCATTATAGCAATCCTTAAAATGCTTTTTTCTTTATCCTTTTATGAAGCTTATTGAATGTGTTCCAAATTTTAGTGAAGGGAGAAATAAGGAAGTAATAGATACTATAATTAATGAAGCAAGAAAATACAATGTAAAAATATTAAACATTCATTCTGATGAAAGCCATAATAGAACAGATGTAACAATACTTGGTGAGCCAGAAGAAGTTAAAAAAGCAGTTCTTGATATGGCAATAAAAGCAGTTGAACTTATAGATATGAATAAGCATAGGGGAGAGCATCCAAGAATGGGAGCAATGGACGTTGTTCCATTTGTTCCAATAATGAATACAACAATGGAAGAATGCATAAAAATTGCAAATGAATTTGCTGAAGAATTTTCAAAAATAACAAAAGTCCCTTGCTTTTTATATGAAGAGGCTGCAAAAAAAGAGAGCAGGAGAAATCTTGCAGATGTAAGAAAAGGAGAATTTGAAGGATTAAGGGAGGAAATAGGAAAAAATCCTGAAAAAGTGCCAGATTATGGACCAAATTCAATTCATCCTACTGCTGGCGCCACTGCTGTTGGAGCAAGAGAAATTTTAATAGCTTTTAATGTAAATCTCGCAACAAATGATGTTGAAATAGCAAAAAAAATTGCGAAAGCGGTAAGATATAGTAGTGGTGGCTATAGATATGTTAAGGCAATGGGATTTGAGATAAAGGAAAAAAATATTGTTCAGGTATCAATGAATATGACAAATTATAAGCAGACCCCTCTTTTCAGAGTTTTTGAAACAATAAAAAGAGAAGCGGAAAGATATGGGGTAAATGTTCTTTCAAGCGAAATAGTTGGAATGGTTCCCCTTGATGCTCTTATTGATGTTGCCTCCTTTTATCTTCAGCTCGATGATTTCAAGGCGGAGCAAGTGATAGAGAAAAGATTGCTAGAGATGCCAATGAAGAGCATAGAAGAATTTTTGGAAGAGCTTGCAAGCGCATCACCAGCGCCTGGAGGGGGAAGTGCCGCCGCCTTGGGAGGAGCAATTGCCTGCGGGCTTGCTGAAATGGTTTGTAATCTTACAATAGGGAAGAAAAAATATGTAGAAGTTGAGGAAGAGATGAAGGAAAAAGTTGAAAAGCTTAAGTACTTAAGGAAAGATTTTCTTAAGCTTGTTGAAGAAGATGCAAATGCTTTTAATGATGTAATGAAGGCAATAAAAGAAAAGAGAGGCTTGGAAGAAGCATATAAAAAAGCTTGTGAGGTGCCATTAAGAACTGCTGAAAAATGTACAATTTTGATGAAAGATATAAAAGAAATTGCTGAAAAAGGGAATAAAAATTCTATAAGTGATGCAGGCGTTGCAATGCTTTTTGCATACGCATCATTTAATTCAGCGATTCTTAATGTAAAAATAAATCTTTCATGCATTCAAGATAGCTTATATAAAGAAAAAATGATTGAAAAAGTAAAAGAGATGGAGGAAGAAATTGAGGAATTAAAGAAAGAAACATTGCAGGTTGTGGAAAAATTTATAAATTTTTAAAAAATTAGTTTTGGGGAGAATGAAAATAGTTGTTAAAGATGTTGAAACAGGAAATAAGCTTAATATGGATGTTAGCAAGGAAAATACAATAGAAGAAATTATGGAGGAAGCTGCAAACTACTGGAAGAAAAATCCAGGAGCATATGTTTTGAGAATAGGTAAAAAAATTTTGCAAGCAGAGTTGACTGTTGAAGAAGCACTTTTGCAAGAAGGAGATGTAATTGAGCTTATACCTGATCCAGTTGGAGGAAAATGCCTCTTCCCAAAGAAATATTGATAAAAAGAATAAAAAATGAGCTTGCTGAATGCAGGAAAAAAACTGCTCACCATTTTATTGCAAGTAACGAAAATTTAAATAAAATACCTATTGAAATAAATGTAACGCTTGTAAATACACCTGGCCCAATTTTCAGTGACGGAAAGGTTTTAACAAAATATACTCATAAATTAAAAATAATAATAACAGCTGATTATCCTTATCAAACACCTATTGTAAGATGGAAGAGTGAAATATTTCATCCGAATATAATGCCACCTGAAGAGGGAGGGTATGTATGTACAAAGTTGATAGATAACTGGTCTATAAGGTCAAATCTTCTTGCCTTTATAAAAGGAATTGAAACACTTCTTTCTTATCCAAATCCAAAAAATCCTTTTGAAAGTGATACATGCACAAGAGCTGCTGAGTATTTTAATAAAAATCCGTTTGTTCCACAGCAAATAAGAAACAGACCAAGAATAATAGAGGAAGATGGTTAAAATAGAAAGAGAAGAAAAAAAGGAAAGGAAATTTAAGCCACCGCCAGAGCAAATAATATTTTACTATCCAAGGGATGATATAAAAAATTTAATTGGAGAAATATATAAAGAAAAAAATTTGAAAGAAAATGAGTTTAATAAAATTAACAATTCATTTGATTATCCTTTTGCAGAAGAATTGAATCTCTATATAAAAAATGACGCATTTAAAAAAATGATCTTGCATTCATATGAAATGGCAAAAGAAGGAAAAGAAGCAATGGGTTTTATAGTAGGAGATTTATTTTACTGGGAAAAAGAATATACTATTGCATTTGATATAATAACTGCAGAATTAGATTCATCTTCTTTTCATGTAAAGTTCAAAAGAAAAGCATTTGAAGAAATTTTTGATAAACTTGATGAAATAGAATATGATTACATAATAGTTGGATGGTATCACTCCCATCCAGGCTATTCATCTTTCATGTCAAGTGTTGATTTGGATACACAAAAAAACTATTTCAATAAAAAATTTCATGCATCAGTTGTTATTGATCCTTTAAACAGGGAGGCGAGAGTATTTCGCTTAATAAATGGGGAATGTTTTGAAATACCCTATGCAATATTCAAATAATTTTTTATTCTTTTTATTATGAAATCTTTTCCAAGAGATTGGAGAAAATATCCCGCTCTTGGTCCTTTTGTTTTTGCAAGAGTTATTAAATATATTAGCTCAAATGCTCTTTTTGCTGGAAAATTAATATTTTTTGCAGTTTCATGTATTGTGGAATGTATTTTTTCAGCCTCCCATTCTATTGCCTCAAAATTTTTTATCAATATTTCCAAAAATTTTTTATCATCTTGGGTAAGCTCTAGATCTGGAAAATCTTCTCTTAATTCAAATTTAATATCATCGGGAGCATATTTTTTAAGCCAGTATTCTATTTTTTCATATCTTTCTTTAAGCCTTTCTATGTCAAATTCCTGTAAATCATGCTTTCTTTTCAGAATTTCAACAACTTCATCAAAATTTTTTCCTATTTGTGCAACAATTGCAAGATGAAGATATGGTATGGAAATTGGTTTTCTTTTTGCAATTTCAAAAGGTTGAGATAGCTCATATACTCTCTTAAATTCTTTAAATTCACCCTTTCCCTCAAAATATGCCTTCTCATATTTATCATATTCATCCATAAGATTTATTATTCCATATGTAGCATCAAAATCTATGTGGCGGTTTGGCTCATATTTCATAAAAAGAAAACGAATTGCCTCAGGTGACATAACCCTTAAAACTTCTTCCGCAGGAATTGCAACGCCTGTTGAGCCATGCATCGCTCCTTTCCCTTTTAAATTTATGAATTCATATACGAGAGGCATAGGCGGCTCATAGCCAAAAATTTCTTTTGAAATCACTTTTCCGGTATCCCAGGAGCTGCCAGCAGCCGCATGGTCTTTTCCAAATGCTTCAAAAGTTACACCAAAAATTTTCCATCTAGCGGGCCAGTCAATTCTCCACGGAAGCTTTCCAAATCCTCCTTCTCTTGTATCTATCTCGCTTTCATTTCCACATGATTTACATTTATATTTTGCCAGAGGATAATTATAAGAAGTGAGCTCACCAGTTAGTTTTTTGCATTTTTCACATTTTATATTTATAGGTGTCCATGTTTGGGGTAATTCTCTTCCAGATATGCTCGATAAAATTCCTCTTATTCTATCTGCGTTTTCAATAGATGTTTTTATAGCTTCATTATAAAATCCCTTTTTATAAAGTTCATGTGCATAATATATTTCTGGCTTTATCCCCAATTTTTCTATGCTCTCAAAAAATGGCTCAAGAAAGTGGTGAGCATAGCTTTCATGTTCTTTACATGGACATGGAATTTCCGATAAAGGCATTCCTACATAGCTTTCATAATAAGAGGGCAAGAAAGGATAAACTTTTCTAAGAGGATCAAACGTATCTCCTATATATATCAACTTTGCTCTCCCCCCTCTTTCTTTTAATGCTCTATAAACTGCTTCAGTTGTCATTATTTCTCTTAAATTTCCAACATGAATTGGTCCAGAAGGAGTTATAGCAGTAGCTAAAACATGCTCCTTTTTTTGCTCATAAAGTTTTTCCGCAAGCACATCTGCCCAATGCACAACAGGATAAAATAAAAAGTATATATTTTTTAGGGATTTGATTTCTTCAGTATGGCGGTATCAACAAATTTTCGCCTCCAGATTATAGAGGAAAGCGTTTCCAATCTTTTCAATCTTGCTTTAAGGATGCTAAACTAACAGCATTTCTTTCTTCAAATGTTTCATTTTCATATTTTAAGCCCACTTTGCAATGCCTCTCTATGATGGAAGTGTGGCTATTTTGATCAATGGTTTATTTTCACAATAATTGGCTTAGTTTATGATAACATTGTCTCAAAGTGACTAAATTTCAAAAATGTGCTTTGTTGAACAATTAGTGAAAGGTTCTTCTTTTCACTAATTCGTGGGAAAAGAAGATTAATTTTACAAACTGTCTTTGTTTTAGTTGTTTCTCCA